>NZ_QFRW01000052.1:21799-40877 GCF_003265355.1 Glycomyces dulcitolivorans
TTTCCGGCGGAGCGGAGCTGCTGGCAGGCCTCGACGATGCGGGCGGCCATGCCGGCCTCGGCGAGCTTGCCGTAGGCGCGCGGGTCGTAGGCCTTCTTGTTGCCGACCTCGCCCTCGACCTTGAGCACGCCGTCGTAGTTGCGGAAGATGTGGTCGACGACCGGGCGGGTGAACGCGTACTGGGCGTCGGTGTCGATGTTCATCTTGATGACGCCGTGGTCGACCGCGTCGGAGATCTCCTGCGCGGTGGAGCCGGAGCCGCCGTGGAAGACCAGGTCGAACGGCTTGTCCTTGCCGACCTTGGCGCCGACCGCGTCCTGGATCTCCTTGAGGATCTCGGGGCGCAGGTGGACGTTGCCGGGCTTGTAGACGCCGTGCACGTTGCCGAAGGTCAGGGCCGTCATGTAGCGGCCCTTCTCGCCCGCGCCGAGCGCTTCGACGGTGGCGAGGCCGTCTTCGACGGTGGTGTAGAGCTTCTCGTTGATCTCGGCTTCGACGCCGTCCTCTTCGCCGCCGACGACGCCGATCTCGATCTCAAGGATGATGTTGGCCTTGGCGGTGCGGGCGAGGAGCTCCTGGGCGATCTCCAGGTTCTCCTGCATCGGCACGGCCGAGCCGTCCCACATGTGGGACTGGAAGAGGGGCAGCTCGCCGCGGGCGACGCGCTCTTCGCTGATGGCCAGCAGCGGGCGGACGAAGCCGTCGAGGTGGTTCTTCGGGCAGTGGTCGGTGTGCAGGGCGACCTTGACCGGGTAGTTCTTGGCGATCTCGTGCGCGGCGGCGGCAAGGGCCACGGAGCCGGTGACCTTGTCCTTGATCGTCGGGCCGGAGAGGTACTCGGCGCCGCCGGTGGAGACCTGCACGATGCCGTCGGACTCGGCCTCGGCGAACGCGGCCAGGGCGGCGTTGAGGGTCTGGGTCGAGGTCACGTTGATGGCCGGGTAGGCGAAGGAGCCGGCCTTCGCCCGGTCGAGCATCTCGTTGTATTCCTCGGGTGTTGCGATAGGCATGCTGCCTGCTCCTTAGACAAGTCGTTGATTGCTCCCCGACCGGGGGCCAGACCCAGACGCCGCTGTCTGATGGCCTCGAACTTATTGCGTCGAGGTGAAGTATTGCCCACGAACATGTGAAGGCATTACTCAGGCTACCTGGTGGTTCACTGGCCGGACGGGGCCCTCGCCACTACGGTGGAGATTATGAATTATCAGCAGGAATGGGCGGACGACTACGACGAGTTGTCCGAGTTCGACCTGGCGAACTCGGCTCCTCCGGGCGACGACGTCGACCCGGAGTCGCCCGTCTCGGACCCGGACCTCCCGGACGAGGCGGACCCGGCGGACGTCGCCGAGCAGCTGTTCGCCGTCCCCCTCGACGAGGACGACGAGGCCCCGAAGTAGCGAACGAACAGGGCCCGGCACCGCAGTCGCCTGCGGCGCCGGGCCCCTGTGCATTCCCGTCTTTACGCGGTACCCAGCCGGTCGAGGATCCATGCGAGGTTGAACGCCTCTTCCTCCCAGGCGTCGTAGCGCCCGGACCGGCCGCCGTGGCCGGCCTCCATCTCGGTCTTGAGGAGCACGTCCGAGGACGGGCTCTCGTGGCGCAGCTTCGCGATCCACTTGGCCGGCTCGTGGAAGCCGACGCGGGTGTCGTTGAGGCTGGTGACCGCGAGGATCGCCGGGTAGGTGACGCCGGAGATGTTCTCGTACGGCGAGTACGACTTCATGTACGCGTACACCTCGGGCGATTCGAGCGGGTTGCCCCACTCCTCCCACTCGATGACCGTCAGCGGCATCGTCGGGTCGAGGATCGTGTTGAGCGCGTCCACGAACGGGACGTCGGCGAGGACGCCGGTGAACCGCTCGGGGGCGAGGTTCGCGATGGCGCCCATGAGGAGCCCGCCAGCGGACCCGCCGCGGGCGACGATCCGGTCCGGCGCGGCCCAGCCGACGTCCACGAGGTGGTTCGCGGCGTCCACGAAGTCGGTGAACGTGTGCTTCTTGTGCAGGAGCTTGCCCTGCTCGTACCACTGCCGGCCCATCTCGCCGCCGCCGCGCACGTGCGCGATGGCGAAGACGACGCCGCGGTCGAGGAGGCTCAATCGCGCGATCGAGAAATACGGGTCGATCGAGTGCTCGTAGGACCCGTACCCGTACAGCAGGCACGGCGCGGTCCCGTCGGCGGTGACGCCGGCCTTGGCGACGATCGAGATCGGGACCTTCGTGCCGTCCTCGGCGGTCGCCCACTCGCGGTACTGCACGTAGTCGGCCGGGTCGAAGTCCCCGAGGACCGCGGTCTGCTTGCGCAGGTGCAGCTCGGCCTCGTCGATGTCGTAGTCGTACACCGAGGACGGGGTGACCAGCGAGGTGTACCCGAGGCGGATCTGCCGCGACTCGTAGTCGGGGTTCTCGCCCAGGCCCACGGCGTAGATCGGCTCCTCGAACTGGATTTCGGTCAACTGACCGGAATCGTCCAGGATGGCGACCTGCGACAGGCCCGCCCGGCGCATGGAGACGACGACGTGGTCGTTGAACGCGTCGGCCGATTCGAGGCGCACGGCCTCGTCGTGGGCGATGACCTCGTGGAACTGGGTCGTGTCCTCGACGGGCGTCCACCCGAGCGTGAAGTTCTCGGCGCCGCGGTTGTGCAGCACCCAGAACCGGTCGCCCTGGTGGTCGACGGAGAGCTCGACGCCCTGCTCGCGGCCGTTGCCGAACACGGTGAACTCGCCGGTGGGGTCGGCCGCGTCGAGGTAGCGGACCTCGGTGGTGATCTTGGAGCCGGAGACGATGAACAGGTACCGCTCCGAGCGCGTCAGGTCGATCCCGGTCCAGAAGCGCTCGTCGTCCTCCTGGTGGACCAGCACGTCCTTGTCCTCGTGCTCGCCGAGGACGTGGCGCCACACCTGGTGCGGCCGCCACGCGTCGTCCACTTTGGTGTAGAAGAACACGGAGCCGTCCTGCGACCAGGACCCGCCGTAGAACACGTTCGGGATGTCGTCGGGGAAGTCCTCCCCGGTGCGGAGGTCGCGGAACCGCAGGGTGAAGCGCTCGTCGCCGGAGTAGTTGACGGCGTAGGCGAGCAGGTTCCCGTCGGGGGAGACGTCGCAGGTGCCCAGGGAGAAGAAGTCGTGGCCCTCGGCCAGCTCGTTGCCGTCGACGAGGATCTCCTCGCCCTCGACGGCGACGCCGGCCTCGATCTCGGGCGGGGTGTCGCCGGAGGCCTTGAGGCGGCACTGGATGCCGTACTGCTTGCCCTCCTCGGTGCGCCCGTAGTACCACCAGCCGCGCTTGCGGACGGGGACGGAGAGGTCGGTCTCCTGGGTGCGGCCCTTGATCTCGCCGAAGATCGCCTTGCGGAGCCCGGCGAGGTGCGCGGTCCGCGATTCGGCGTAGGCGTTCTCGGCCCGGAGGTAGTCGAGCGTCTCGGGGTCCTCGGGGTTCTTCAGCCAGGCGTACGGGTCGTCGACGGTGTCGCCGTGGTGGGTTCGCGCGTGTGCGCGGCGGGGCGCCGCGGGTTTCGCGGGTTGCGTTTCCGACATGCCTCAACTGTAAGGGCCCGGCGCGGGCAGCGCCGGTCACAGCGCGCCCGCCTCGAATCGATCATAAGTTACTGATGAGTAATATCCGTGCGGTCAGAATCCCGTGAAAACGCCCGAACCAGGGCGCACCGGCCTGTGAGGATAGTGCCCATGAGCGACAGGAGCGACGACGGCGGGCCCGTGCCCGAAACGTCCGCAGACGACACCGGCGAGCCGGAGATCACCGAGACCGGGACCGCAACGCCCGCACCGGCGCCCGATCCCGCACCCGAATACGCCACCGCCGTGTTCGAAGGCGCCCCTGCCGCACCCGAGGACGCCACCGCCGTCCTCGAACGCCCGCGCGAGGGCGCCGCCGTCGCCCCGCCGCCCCTCGCCGACGCCGACCGCACCGCGCTCCTCGAACACCCCAACGGCGACCCGTTCCTCGACGCCAAGGGCCTCACCGCGACCGGCCGCCAGGGCACCATCTTCACCGACGTCACCCTCACCGCCCGCCCCGGCCAGGTCGTCGCCGTCACCGGCGACGGCGGCGACGGCCGCACCTCGCTCCTCCTCGCCCTCACCGGCCGCTTCCGCCTCGACTCCGGCGCCCTCCGCGTCGACGGCCAGACCCGCCCCGGCCAGATCCGCCGCCGCTTCACCGTCGCCCAGGCGGGACCGCCGATCCGCTTCGCCGAGTACCACACGATCGCGAGCTGCATCAAGGAGACCGTGACCGTCTCCGGCGGCGCCGCGACCGCCGCGAACATCCACGCCTGGCTCGACCGCCTCGCCCTCGACCTCGACTCCGGCGACACCTTCGGCTTCCTCTCCCGCATCGACCAGATCCGCTTCGCCATCGCCTGCGCCGCCGCCTCCCGCACCCCCGCCATCGCCGTCGACGACGCCGACACCGGACTCGACACCAGCGGCGCCGAACGCGTCTTCGAGGCCCTGCGCACCGTCGCCGACGCCGGCCAGCTCGTCATCGCCGCCTGCACCTGCACCACCCCGCCCGCCGACACGGTCGTCGACCTCCGCGGACACCACCGCCCGCCCGAGCACCACCGCGGCCTCCGGCACGCGCACAACGGAAACGGAGGCCACCAGTGAGCCCGTTCATGCTGAGCCCCTTCAAGCTGGCCGCCGCCGAACTGCGCCGCTTCCGCGGCCACCCCATCCGCAGCCTCGCGCTCGTCGCGATCGTCCTCATCCCGCTCGTCTACGGCGGCCTCTACCTGTGGTTCGCGTGGAACCCGTACGGCAAGCTCGACCAGATGCCCGTCGCGGTCGTCAACGAGGACACCGGCGCCACCGTCGAGGTCGACGGCGAGTCCCAGCAGATCAACGGCGGCGACCAGCTCGTCGACCAGCTCAAGGAGGACCGCATCTTCGACTGGCGGTTCACCTCCGCCTCCGATGCGGCCCGAGGACTCGAAGACGGCGACTACTACATGGTCATCACCGTCCCCGAGGACTTCTCCACGCGGCTCGCCAGCCTCTCCGGCACCGACCCCGAGCAGGCCACCGTCGAGTTCGACCTCAACGACGCCAACGGCTACGTCGCCGGCATCATGGCCTCCACCGTCGAAGCCGAACTGCGCAACCAGATCAACACCGCCGTCTACGTCACCTTCGCCACCACCATCTTCGGCGACCTCACCCAGCTCCACGACGGCCTCACCGACGCCTCAAGCGGCGCAACCGAACTCGCCGACGGCATCGGCACCGCCCAGACCGGCGCGAGCGACCTCCAGTCCGGCCTCGGCGACCTCACCACCGGCGCCCAGCAGGTCGCCGACGGCGCCAGCCAGGTCAGCGACGGCGTCGACCAGGCCGTCGACGTCGCCCAGCCCGTCGTCCAGACCCTCGCCGACAACTGGACCCAGATCCAGACCGGCGCCTCCAGCGCCGCCGACCTCGCCGACCGCGCGAACACCGACCTCGACACCGTCTACGCGGCCCTGTGCACCGACAACCCCGACGCGGACGCCGACGCCTGCACGCAACTCCAGGGGTTCATCACCGACGCCGACGACGTCAACGGCGACATCCAGGACGCCAACGACCAGATCCAGTCCACCTCCACCGACACGCTGAACCAGGCCTCCGAGGACCTCACCACCCTCCAGACCGGAGCGAGCGACGTCGCCGACGGCGCCTCCCAGGTCGCCTCCGCGGCCGCGACCGCCGAGGACGGCGCGGGCGACCTCGCCGACGGCCTCAGCACGCTCCACGACGGCGCCGACACCCTCGCGACGAGCCTCGCCACGGCCGCCGACTCCGTCCCCAGCACCAACCCGGCCGAGGACGCCGACAACGCCGACGCCTACGGCAGCCCCGTCGCCATCAGCGAGGACAATCTCAACCCGGCCGAGACCTACGGGCGCGGCCTCGCGCCGTTCTTCATCGCGATCGCCCTGTGGGTCTTCGGACTCATGGCCTACCTGGTGCTCTCGACGGTCAACAGGCGCGCCCTCGCCGGGCCGCTCCGCTCCGTCCCGATCGCCATCGGCGGGTGGCTGCCGGGCGCCTTCCTCGGGGTGCTGTCGGCGCTCGTCCTCTACCTCGCGGTCGAACTCGGCCTCGGCCTCAACCCGAAGGACGCCCTCGACACGGTCGGGCTGTCGATCCTCGTCATCCTCACCTTCTCCGCGATGGCCCACCTGTTCAAGCTCGCCTTCGGCACCGCCGGGAGCCTGCTGCTGGTGGTCCTGCTGATGCTCCAGCTCACGAGCGCGGGCGGCCTGTACCCGGTGGAGACGACGCCGAAGTTCTTCCAGTTCCTCCACCCGTTCCTGCCGATGAGCTACGTCGTCGACGCCCTGCGGGTGACCATCAGCGGCGGCGAGACGGCGCACGTGGTCCGCGCCCTGATCGTCCTGGCCGCGTACCTCGTCGGCGCCCTGGCGCTGTCGTCGCTCGTCGTGGCGATGCGGCGAAGGTGGAAGCCCGACAGCCTGAACGAACCGCTGCAGGTCTGAGCGAAGGGGCCCGGCCCGGAGGAGACTCCGGGCCGGGCCTTTTTCGCGAGTCCGCTAGCCCCGCATGATGAGCGGAGCCAGCCCGTCGAGGGTCCGCTCCAGCCCGAAGCGGAACGCGTGCTCGGCGTCGTACGCGGAATCGTGCGCCTCCCCGGCGGCCTGCCCGACCCGCACCGCCGTGGGGAACCGCTCGGGATCGAGGACCTTCGCGAGCAGGGCCCCGTTGACCTCCCACCACTCCTGGTCGCTCATGGCGCTGGCGGCGCGCTCGGCGTCGGCCTGGGCCGCGTCCTGGGCGGCGATGCGCACGAAGCCCAGCAGGTGCGCCAGGACGTCGTCCATCTCGACATCGCTGAGCCCCAACCCTTCCAGGGCCCGGAGCTCGTGCTCGTACTTGGCGCACTGGCCGGGCCCGAGCGGCGGCCGGCTGGGTGAAGCGGCGGCGGCCCAGGGGTGGGTCCGGTAGAGCGAGTAGCTGTCCCGGGCGATCTGACTGACCCGCTCCCGCCAGGCGAGCCCTTCGAGCTCGCCTCTCTCCATGGAGGCGAACAGGAAGTCGAGCATCAGGGCGACGAGCTCGGATTTCCCGGGCACGTACGTGTACAGCGTCATCGGAGCCTTCCCCAGCTCCTGCGCCAGTCGCCGGACCGTCACGGCCTCAAGCCCTTCGCGGTCCGCGAGCTCGACCGCGGCGGCGACGACCGCGTCGACGGTCAACCCCTTCCGCGGCCCGCGGCTCGCCTCCGGCCCGGTCCTCCACAGCAGTTCGAGCAGATTCGGCTTCGGCGTCTCAGTGGCAGCAGTCACGCGGAAAATCCTACCCAGAAAACTTGTACATCGTACGACGTACTAAGTACAATATACAACGTACGAAGAAACGGATCCCGCCAAGGAGCGCCCATGCGAATCACCTCGTCCGCCGTCTCGCTCAACGTCACCGACCCGACCGCCTCCGCCGAGTTCCTCAAGCGCCACTACGGCTTCACCGAGGACATGGCCGCCGACGGCTTCGTCTCCCTCTCCCGCCCCGACGCCGGCTTCAACGTCATCTTCCTGCGCACGGGCCTGGCGACCTTCAAGCCCGACAGCGCCAAGGGGCACGCCGACGGCCTTCTCCTCGCCTTCGTCGTCGACGACATCGACGCCGAGTACGAACGCGTCCAGGCCGAAGGCGTCGCGATCACCACCCCGATCGAGACCGAGGAATGGGGCGAGCGCTACTTCCAGACCGCCGACCCCAACGGCGTCGTGATCCAGCTCGTCCAGTGGATGACGGACTAGGAGAACCGGAACAGGGCCGAGCTGTGCGGCTGGAGCTTCGCCCGCAGGTGGTCGCCCGGGACGATGTCCGAGCGGGTCCAGCAGTCGCGCACCCGGCCCGGCTCGGACATCCCCAGGGCCGACCACGGGAGCTGGATCTCGGCGGCCTCGGTGCCGCGGTTGAAGACCGCTGCGAACGCGCCGTCCTCGGAGGCCCAGGCGAGGTGCCTTCCCTCGCGCCAGACCTCGCGGGCCCCGACCGGGTGGCGCTGGGCGGCCAGGACCTCGGGGTTGGTCAGGAGTTCGATCGTTTCAGCGCTGGACCCCGGGAGGTCGGCGCCGACCATGAGCGGGGAGCGGGCGATGCACCACAGCGTGAGCATCGTCCGCTGCTCGTCGGGGGAGAGCAGGCTCTCGCGGGGCTCGCCGACCTCGGCGCGGACGCCCATGCGGCCCAACGGGAGCATGTCGGCGT
Source organism: Glycomyces dulcitolivorans (assembly GCF_003265355.1). GTDB lineage: Bacteria > Actinomycetota > Actinomycetes > Mycobacteriales > Micromonosporaceae > Glycomyces > Glycomyces dulcitolivorans. The sequence continues at coordinate 30,039 of NZ_QFRW01000052.1, forward strand.
CGGGCCAGTGGCCGGGCCCGGCGTGCGGGGCCCATTCGCGCAGGAGGTCGAACTGGGCGTTGATGTCGCGCCAGCGGTCCCACAGGTCGGCCGAGATGCGCCACAGGTGCGAGTGGGCCTTGAGGTGCTCGGCGTGGTCGGTCGAGAGGTTCATCCCGGGGGAGAGGCTGAGGAGGATGTCGCGGTCGGCCCGGTCGACCGCGTGCCAGAACGCCTCGACCTCGTCCTCCCAGTAGGGGGCGATCATGTCGTCGGCCTTGACGTAGTCCACGCCCCAGTCGGCGAACTGGCGCACGAGCGCGTCGTAGTAGGCCTGGCCGCCGGGGTGGGAGTGGTCGATCCCCCAGTTGTCGTCGATCCACGAGGACAGCCGCTCCCGGTCGGGGATCTGCGCCGCCGAGTACTCGCTGCCCTTGATCGGGGTGTCGGCCGCGACGGCCTGGCGCGGGACGCCCCTGAGGACGTGCAGCCCGAACTTCAGTCCCAGCGAGTGCACGTAGTCGGCCAGCGGCTTGAACCCGGCGCCGCCCGCCGCCGACGGGAACCGGTTCGGCGCCGGCTGCGGCAGGCCGTACTCGTCGAGGACCAGCCTGGTCCCCGAGTTGTACCCGCCCGCGCGGGCCGCCGGGTCGTACCACTGGATGTCCACGACGACGTACTCCCAGCCGTGCGCGGCCATGTGCTCGGCGATGAACTCAGCGTTGGCACGGGTCTCGGCCTCGGTGACCGAGGTCCCGAACACATCCCATGAGTTCCAGCCCATCGGCGGAGTGGCAGCGAGTCGGGTCACGGAAACCTCCTCGGGGGTAGGGTGCCCTGTACGCTACCCGCGCCCGCCGACTCCTCATAGAGGGTGGACGTCACGTTCTCCGCAATACCAGTTCGGCCGCCCGGCCGGGGATGTTGTACAGTGTTCACGGCAACGCGCGCAACGCGTATGTCCTGGCCAGGTAGCTCAGTTGGTACGAGCGTCCGCCTGAAAAGCGGAAGGTCGCCGGTTCGACCCCGGCCCTGGCCACCAGAGAAAGACCCCGTCGATCGGCATCAGTGCCGAGCGGCGGGGTTTTCGCTTGTCCGGCTCAGTCGGCCGCTGCGGTGCGGAGGCGTTCGGCGAAGCGGCGGAAGCCGCGGAGGAAGGGGTCGGGGGCCTCGATCGTGAAGTCGGCGTCGAGGGTGGCGAGTGCGGCGAGGGGCCATTCCCAGGACTCCTGGCGCATGGCGACGCGGGTGCGGCCGTCGTCGAGGGCGGTGAGTTCGATGGTGTCGTGGCGGAACGCCTCGGCGACCGGGTCGGGCGGGGCCGCGATGGTGAATGCGATCGGCCGGCGGTTCCTGGCGATGCCTTCGGCGAGGTAGTCCATGGCCGGCGGGGCGGGCCGCGGTTCGAAGAGGGTCAGGGTCGCGCGCAGGCCGGTGATGCGGTCGGTGCGGAAGACCCGCCAGTCGCCGCGGTCGAGGTCCCAGCCCAGGAGGAACCACCGCTGGAGGTGGTGGAGCTGCCGGTGGGGCTCGACGCGGCGCGACGACGACGTGCCGTCCTTGCGCTCGTAGTCGAACGCGACGACCTGGCGGGCCGCGATCGCGTCGGCGAGCGCGCCGAGGTGGCCGGCGCTGGTGCTCGGGGCGGCGACGTCGCCGGTCTCCAGGCTGGCGCGCAGCCGCACGATCCGGTGGCGGAGCCGCTTGGGCAGGTACTGCTCGACCTTCCCGTAGGCGCGGGTGGCGGCCTCGTCGACCGAGCCCTCGTCGGCGCTGCCGGTCGCGGCGAGCGCGGCGAGGCCGAGGAGGACCGCGACCGCCTCGTCGTCTTCGAGCATGAGCGGCGGCATCGCGGCGCCCGCGACGAGCCGGTAGTGGCCGCCGGGCCCCGGCCGGGTCTCGACGGGGTAGCCGTACTCGCGCAGGCGGTCGACGTCGCGCCGCAGCGTCCGGGGGCTGACCCCGAGCCGTGAGGCCAGCTCCCCGCCGCCGAACGAGCGGCCGGTCTGGAGCGTCGCCAGGAGCGAGAGCATGCGGTGGGTGACGTCGGGCATGCCTCAAGTGTGCCGCGAAACGCGGTCAGGAACCGGCCGCATCTGCGCATAGCGTCGGCGGCATGAACGAGCGAATGATCCGCATCCGCGGCGCCAGGTCCAATAACCTCAGGTCGCTGGACCTCGACGTGCCGCGCGGGACCCTGACCGTGTTCGCGGGCGTCTCCGGCTCCGGGAAGTCCTCCCTGGTCTTCGACACGATCGCGGCCGAGGCCGGCCACCAGGTCAACGAGACGTACCCGCCGTTCCTGCGCAACCGCCTGCCGAAGTGGACGCGGCCCGAGGCCGACGAGATCTCCGGGCTCTCGCCGGTGGTCGTGATCGACCAGCGCCGCCTCGGCGGCAACGCGAGGTCGACCGTCGGGACGGTCACCGACACGTGGACGTACCTGCGGCTGCTGTACTCGCGGATCGGCGAGCCGCACCTGGGCGAGTCGAACCGCTTCTCCTTCAACGACCCCGCGGGCATGTGCCCGACCTGCTCGGGCCTCGGCGACGCCGTGGAGATCGACGTTGCGTCGTTCCTCGACACCGCAAGGACGCTGAAGGACGGCGCGATCCTCCTGCCCGGCTTCGTCGACGGCGGCTACTGGAACGCCAAGTACACCGACATCGGATCGTTCCCGGTCGACGTGCCGCTGCGCGACTGGACCGAGGACGAGCGGCTCGCGCTGCTGTACGGCGGCGAGCACGCCGCCCGGCTCGCCACCAGGCCCCCGGCCGACTACGAGAGCCTGGTGGCGTGGTTCGAGCGGATCTACCTGCGCACCTCCGGCGACATCTCGGCCCACAAGCAGAAAGCCATCGACCGGTTCACGCGCTCGGGCCAGTGCCCGGAGTGCCGCGGCGACCGGCTGAACGCCGAGGCGAGAGCCGTTGCGGTGCACGGCCGGACCATCGGCGAGCTGGCGCTGATGGAGGTCGCCGAACTCGCAGACCTCGTTGCGGGCGTGAAGGAGGCGTCGGTGGGACCGGTCGTCGCGGCGCTGGTGGAGCGGCTGCGCGCGATGGACGAGATCGGGCTCGGCTACCTGCACCTGGGGCGGGCCACGACGAGCCTGTCCGGCGGCGAGTCGCAGCGCGTGAAGACCGTGAAGCACCTGGGCAACAGCCTGATCGAGATGCTGTACATCTTCGACGAGCCCACCGTCGGCCTGCACCCGCACGACGTCGACGCCATGACCGCGCTCCTGCAGCGTCTGCGCGACAAGGGGAACACGGTGATCGTCGTCGAGCACGACCCGGCCGTGATGGCCGCCGCCGACCAGGTCGTGGAGATCGGGCCGGACGCGGGCGCCGACGGTGGGCGCGTGGTGTTCCAGGGGCCGTTCGACCGGCTCAAGGAGGCCGGGACGCCGACCGCGCTCGCGCTCGCGAAGCAGGGCCCGGCCGTCGCGGCGCCGCGCGAGGCCGCCGGGGCGATCACCGTCGAGCACGCCGCGCGCAACAACCTCCGAGACGTCACGGTCGCCGTCCCCACCGGCGTGCTCACCGTCCTCACCGGCGTCGCCGGTTCCGGCAAGTCGAGCCTGGCGGCCGAACTCGTCGACCGGCACGGCGCGATCGTCGTCGACCAGCGCCCCGTCGGCGCCAACCGCCGCTCCACGCCGATCACCTACACCGGGATCGCCGCACCGGTCCGCAAGCTGTTCGCGAAGGCGAGCGGCCTGCCCGCCAAGTACTTCAGCGCCAACTCCGAAGGGGCCTGCCCCGACTGCAAGGGGCTCGGGATCGTCTACACCGACCTCGCGTTCATGGACGGGCAGGAGACGGTGTGCGAGACGTGCGGCGGGCGCCGCTTCACCGAGGAGGCGCTGCGGCACCGCGTCGACGGGCTCACGATCGCCGACGTCGCCGACCTGACGATCGCGGACGCGATGCAGCGCCTCGCGGACCCGGCCATCCGCAAGGCGCTCGGCGAGCTCGACCGGGTCGGGCTCGGCTACCTGCGCCTCGGCCAGCCGCTCACGACGCTGTCGGGCGGCGAGTGCCAGCGCGTCAAGATCGCCCGGGAGCTGCGCGAAGCGGTCGAGCCGTCGCTGTACGTCCTCGACGAGCCGACGACCGGCCTGCACCTGCGCGACATCGGCACGCTCATGGAGGTGCTGTCCCGGCTCGTCGACGGCGGGCACACGGTCGTGGTCATCGAGCACAACCTGGACGTGATCCGCCGCGCCGACTGGATCGTCGACCTCGGTCCCGGCGCGGGCCGCCACGGCGGGCGGGTCCTGTACGAGGGCCCGGTCGCGGGCCTGCGCGGCACGGCGACGGCCCGGGCGCTCGGACAAGGCTGATCCGACCGGGGACGGCGCCCGGACCCGACGGGCCCGGGCGCCGCCGTCCGCTACCGGGCCCGGTCGTAGACCAGGGCCATCTCCCCCAGCTCGCCCACGTGCTGCTCGGCGAGGACCCATTTCGTGGCGGGGAGCCCGTCTTCGAAGAGGCGCTCGCCGCCGCCGGCGATCTCGGGGATGACCAGGAGGTAGAGCCGGTCGATCAGGTCGGCTTCGAGGAGGGCCTTGATGATGGTCGGACTCGTGTTGGCGAGGATGTCGCCGCCGCCGGTCCGCTTCAGGTCCGCGACCACCTCGGCCGTGGGGGCGTTCGCGATGGTCGTCCGCTCCCAGGGCGCTTCGGCGAGGGTCGTGGAGAGGACGACCTTCTCGGTCTCGACCAGCCAGGTCGCGTAGGCGCGGTCGCGGGGGTCGGCGTTCTCGTCGGCGGCGACCGCGGGCCAGAAGCCCAGGAAGCCTTCGGCGTTGACGCGGCCGAGGACCGCGGTGGTGGCGTGCTCGATCATGCGGGCCATGTGATCCCGGGCGACGTCGGAGGTCGCGTACGGGATGAACGCGCCGAAGTCGGCGGGGCCGCCGGCGCCGTGGTAGCGGCCGTCGATCGAGAGGCTCAGGTTGGCGATCACCTTGCGCGCGTTGAGGTCAGTCATGGTCTTGCTCCGTTTCAGGTGGTGGGGCGGGTGGCGTCGTCGATGGTGCGGGCCAGGTTGTCGAGCACCTGGCCCCAGCCGGTCGCGATGCCGGCGATGAACGGGACGGCCGCGACGGTCGTCTCGGTGATGGTCAGCTCCAGCCGCAGATTCGTCCCTTGGGGACTGTCGGCGAGCGTGAGGTCGTAATGGCCGGTGAAGAACACCGCGCCCTCCGCGTCGAGGACCGAGAGGTCGAACACCAGGCGCCCGGGGGCCTCCGCGGCCCGCACGACGCCCTTGGAGCGGTAGTGCCCCTCGGCGTCGCGGTAGTCCAGGACCACCCGGCCGCCCTCGACCGGCTCGATCGCGCAGTCGGTGACCGTCATCGACGGCGGGACCCACCAGGAGGCGAGGAGCCGCGCGTCGGTCCAGTGGCGCCAGACCGCGTCCGGCGGTGCGGCCAGGTCGCGCCCGAAGGAGAACGCCCTGCCGTCGGCCCACTGGTCCTGCTGCGCCGCAGCGGTGTCGGCTTCGATGGCGGCCTGGTAGCGGGCGATGACGTCGCGCTCGCCCTCGTTCGCCCGCGCCGCGGCGGCGAGGGCGAGCAGCCGGTCGCCGAACGCCGCGAGCGCCGCGGGCTCGGCCGTGTAGATGCGGCGCTGGCCCAGCGGGGTGGCGCTGACGAGTCCGGCGCGGCCGAGGTTCTGGAGGTGCTTGGTGGTCTGCGGCTGGCGCAGGCCGGTCAGTTCGGAGAGCTCGCCGACCGACCGCGGCCGCTCCACGAGGAGCTCCACGATCCGCCAGCGCGTGGCGTCCCCGAGGGAAGATGCGATCCGATCCATGCAAGAAGTATTCCATCAATGGAATATTCTTGTCAAGGAATACTTATCGGTGCTTTCTAGTGGGCGCGGGCCTTCGCGGCGTCGGGGGTGGAGTTCGCGATGACGTGGTCGAGGCGGTCCCGGGTGGTGATCAGGTCCGTGGCGAGCTTGTCGATGCGGTCGCGCTCGGCCTCCAGGACCGTCAGCTCCTCGGGGGAGGCCTTGCCGTCGGTGTCGCACTTCTTCAGCTTCAAGATCACGCGGCTCGGGAGGCCCGCCGCGAGGAGCTGACGGATCCAGAGCACCTTCTCGACCGCCGCCGGTCCGTACAGGCGCTGGCCGCTGGCGCTGCGGTCGGAGTCGATCAGCCCCTGCTCCTCGTAGTACCGCAGCGCGCGGACGCTCGCGCCCGTCGCCTTCGCGAGTTCCCCGATCCGCATCCGCTTCGCCCCCTATGGCTTCGGCCACAAATATTTGCCTCTGACGTCAACGTCAGGTTTTAGCGTAGGCCGCGAACCACCGTTCCGACAAACTCGTGAAACCTGGAGTCCCGCATGAAGATCAACGGATCGATCGCCCTGGTCACCGGCGCCAACCGCGGCATCGGCCGGCACTTCGCCGAGCAGCTGCTGGAGCGCGGCGCGGTCAAGGTCTACGCCGCGGCGCGCAACCCGGAGTCCGTCGACCTCCCCGGGGTCGTGCCGATCCGGCTCGACATCACCGACCCTGCGTCGGTCGCGGCGGCCGTGAAGGCCGCGCCGGACGTGACCGTCCTGGTCAACAACGCCGGCATCGTGACGGGCGCGAACCTGGTCGACGGCGAGGAGGCCGCGATCCGGCAGGAGATGGAGACCAACTACTACGGCCCGCTCAACATGGTCCGCGCCTACGCGCCCGTCCTGGCCTCCGGCGGCGGGGCGATCCTCAACGTCATCTCCGTGGCCTCGTGGCGCTCGCCGGGGTGGATCGCGAACGCGTACGCCGCCTCCAAGGCCGCGGCGTGGAGCCTCACCAACGGCGTGCGCCTCGAACTGGCGGCGCAGGGCACTCAGGTCACCGGCCTGCACGTCGCCATGGTCGACACCGACATGGTCGCCGAGCTCGACGGCCCGAAGACCGACCCGGCCGACGTCGCCAAGGCCGGGCTCGACGCCGTCGAGTCCGGCGCGCTCGAAGTGCTGGTGGACGAGGCGGCGCGCGAGATCAAGGCCGCGCTGAGCGACGACCCGCTGGCGCTCTACACGGAACTCGCCGCCGCGTCGCCGCGGTAGACGAAAGCAGCGGTCGGTCCAGGACCCCGTCGATCGGCATCACTGCTGAGCGGCGGGGTTTCCGCTTGCCCGCGGATCTGTTGTTGCAACCTATTTGCAAGAGTAAGATTTTGGCGTTAGGGGCGTTCGGCGTCCCTCATAGCACTGTCACCGCGAGGTGGGGGTGTGATTCCGAGGCGGGCTCGACCGGACTTGAACAACCTGGTCGGGCCCGTCGTCTGTCGTGGGACGCGGCGAGGGGCCGACCGCTTCGGCGGTCGGCCCCCTCGTCTTCCCCGGGGCGGTACTGGTGTCGAGCGTCAGGCGTTGACGGCCTCGGTGACCTTGCGGGCCATCTCGGCGAGCGTCGGGGACGGCTCGCCCTTGTGGGCGCGGTTCGCGGCGTCGATGACCACGGTGATCGTGTTGCGGAAGTTCTCCGCCTCGGCCGGGTCGTGGGCTTCGAGGATCCGCACGGACTCGGTCAGGGCCGGGAGGACCTGGTCGGCGATGTCGGCGGCGTTCTTGCCCTTGATCTTGGCGGCCTTGGGGTTGTCGGCGATGGCGTGGCCGACGGCGCCGGTGGTGGCGTTCAGGGCCAGGGAGGCGTCGGTGGCGACCTTGTGGGCCGAACCGGCGATGCCGGCGATGGAGAGGAGGGTGACGGTGCCCCAGGCGGCGGTGGCGACGGTGGTCTGGTCGGCGGTGGAAAGCGCGGTGTTCGACATTTCGGTGTGCTCCTTGAAGCGGTTCGTTTCTCGGCGGTTCGCCTTGATGGAGCAACTATCGGAGGAGCGCCTGACACGGCACTGACACTGCGCTGACGCACCAGGTCAGGCGAGGCTCTGGGCCGCGTACAGCGCGGCGAGCGCGATCGCGAGGGCGCCGAGCAGGCGCCGCAGGAGGCGTTCGGGCAGGCGCGGCTGGAGGGCGGCGCCTATGTACCCGCCGACGAGTCCGCCCAGGCCGCAGGCGATCCCGAGCGTCCAGTGCGGAGCGACGTCGCCCGGCGCGGTGAGACTCAGGACCGCGTACGCGAGGCATCCGGCGATCGAGGTGAGGAACGTCGACAGCAGCGCGGCCGGAGCGACGACCGCGACCGACAAGCCTGCGCCGACCAGGACCGGGCTCAGCAGCGAGCCGCCGCCGATGCCGTACACCCCGCCCACGCAGCCCGCGGCGAACGCCAGCACCAGGATCGCCCTGCGGCGCAACGCGAACCGAGATCGGGCGCGGTCGCGGCGCGGCAGCAGCAGCCACACGCCGAGAGGCCCGAGGACGGCGGCCGCGCAGAGGCGGAACAGGTCGGGGTCGGCGATGAGGTGGACGCGGGCGGTCGCGCCGATGACCACGCCCGGCAGCGTCCCTGCGACGAGCAGGCCCGCGAGCGGGGAGCGGAGGGTCCCGCTGCGGGCGTACCGGGCGAGGGCGCCGGGGCCTGCGATCACGTTGTACAGCAGGTTGGTCGGGGTGACCGCCGGGTTGGGGACGTGGAGGACGCTGAGCTGGACCGGCAGCAGGAACACCGCGCCCGAGACGCCGGCCGGGGCGGTGACGACGGAGATCGCGAGCCCGGCCGCGAAGCCGAGCAGCAGGTCCCAGTCGAGCACGCGATAACTCTACTCAGGGAGTAGGAATAGCGGCCTTCGCGGTGCGCCGCCGCAGGCCCGGGACGAGGCGCCCGGCGGCCAGGTACACGCCGACGGCCGCGAGGGCGAGGGCCCCGACGCCGAGGAACATGACCGTCCCGTTCGCGCCGGCGAGGAGCAGGCCGCCGATGAAGGGTCCGGCGAAGCCGCCGAGCTGGGTGAAGCTCTGGGCGCCGAAGTAGGCGCCGCGGGCGGCGGCGGGGGCGATGCGGTCGATGAGGGCGAACTCGGAGGGGACGATGAACACCTCGCCGAAGCTGAAGACGACCATCGCGATCACGAAGTGCCACAGGGAGGTCGAGAACGCGAAGCCCGCCATGCCCGCGAACAGGAGCAGGCCCCCGGCGGTGATCGCGGTGACCGGCTCCAGGCGCAGCACGTACCGGGCGGCGAGGAGCTGGAAGGCGACGACGGTGACGGCGTTGGCGGTCATGACCGCGGCGAGGATCTGCGTGCCGTTGTCGAAGCCGATGTCGAGGCTCTGCGCGAGGAGCGCGGAGATGCGCAGCTGCACCGATTCGAGGAGGAGCCCCGCGAGCAGGAGCCACAGCAGGCGCCGGTCGGTGGCGACGGCGCGCAGGCTGCCGAGGAACCGCTCGGCGGCGCTCGGGCCGTCCTCGGCGGGGGCCGGGGCGGGCAGGGCCGGGGCGAGGCGCACCGCGAGGGCGAGTGCGGCGAGGTAGAGGCCGTAGACGACCGCGGCCGCCGCGAACGCGGTGCGGGCGCCGGAGAGGCCCAGGGCGACGCCCAGGAGCGGGCCGACCGCGTACCCGGCGTTCGTGGCGAGGTACTGGTGGGAGAACCAGCGCACGCGCGTCCCCTCGGGGAGGACGTCGCCCAGGAGCGCCTTGCTGACGGGCGCGAACACGCTGCTGGACAGGGCGAGTGCGGCGTTGGCCGCGATGACGGCGGCCAGGTGCTCGGCGGCGGCGAAGCCCGCGAAGGACAGCACGACGCCGCCGAGCCCGGCGAGGAGGACCGGGACGCGGCCGAACAGGTCGGAGAGGGTGCCGCCGAAGAATCCGGCGGCGATGGAGAAGAACACCGAGGACCCGATGACCAGGCCGACGGCCGCGGGTTCGAGTCCGAGTTCGCGGCGCAGGAAGACCGCGAGGAACGGGATGGTCACCGAGTTGGCGAGGCTCATGATGCCGGAGCCGGCGACGAGGAGCTTGGCGAGGACGGGGGTGCGGCGGTGCATCACGGGCCCTTTCAGAATGGCGGTCCGGAATCACGATACCCACTGGGGGTATCCATGAGACCTTTATACCCCAAGGGGGTATCGAAGGCAAGGGCGCGGCGGGGCCCGGACGGAATGAGGGGCCGCGCTCAGCCGCGCAGGTCGGCCACTTCCTGGCGGTAGTCGCCGAACGCGGCCGTGACGGCGGCCTTGTCGAGGCCGTAGCGCTCCAGCGTGTACCCGTGGGTGCGCCCGCGCGAGGGCTCGTCGACGATCGTGTTGAGCCCGTTGCGGTCCGAGACCGTCCACTCGGCGCCGAGTCGCTCGAACAGCTTCGGCGCGAACTCGTGCGGGTAGCCGGTGAACCGGTGGTGGTTGACGTCGACGACCGCGCCTTCGGGCAGGCTTCGCCGGAGCTTGCGGCCGCGCTCGACCAGGTCGGCCAGGATCGGCAGCCACAGCCGCCCGATCGCGTGCGGGTCGACCTCTTTGCAGTGCAGGGCGGTCAGGCGCTCGGCGAGCGAGCAGAACGACGGCACGGCGAACACCGGGTCGCGGTGCATCCACACGAACACCGCGTCGGGGAAGACGTGCCGCACGACGTCGAGGTGCGCGGTGTCCCAGGGGGACCGCAGGATCCACCGCCGCGGCCGCTGCCCGTACTGGAGCACTTGCAGCACCTGCTTGAGGTACTCGTAGTCGCCGGTGGCCTCGGCCTGCTCGACGTGCGCCCGGTAGTCGTGCAGCGGCGCGGCCGCGAGCGGCGCGTGGGTGCGCCACAGGACCTCGGTCGACTCCTCGGGCCGGTCGGCCCACGTGGGCCGCACCGCCTCGAAGTCGGGCGCGAGGCGCCGCAGGGCGGCGACCTGGCGTTCGACGGCGGCGCGGCTGCGGCCGTCGTCGCCCTGGCCGAGGCCGGTGCGCTGGAGCTCCCACAGCACCGGGCCGCGGTGGGCGGGCGAGTCGGCGAGGACCCGGTG
>NZ_QFRW01000053.1:0-3088 GCF_003265355.1 Glycomyces dulcitolivorans
GTCGGAGCCGGTGCGGCGCACCGGCACCGTGCGGTCGAACCCGAACCGCCGCACCGGGACCGTGGGTCCGCAGCGGCGCGCCACGTCGCGTCCGACCTCGCGCGCCACCGGTCCGGTCAAGGCCGTCCCGGTCAAGCCGCTCCCGCGCCTGCCGCGCCTGGGCAGCCCGCGGCGGCGCCTGCGCATGGCCTCGGCGTTCGTCATGATCCTCCTGCTGATCTCCGGCACCCGCCTGATCCAGCTCCAGGTCACCGACTCGGCGGCGTACGCGGCCGAGGCGATGAACCAGCGCCTGACGACCGAGCCGCTCCCGGCCGAGCGCGGGGCCATCCTGGACCGCAACGGGAACCGCCTCGCCTACTCGATCGAGGCGAACTACATCGCGGTCGACCCGGTCATGGTCAAGGGCGACGCCGGCGAGCTCGCCGCGAAGCTCGCCCCGCTGCTGGGGCGCACCGCCTCCGAGCTCGAACCGCTCATCTCGACGCAGGAGACGGCCCAGGGCGACCCGATCCGCTTCGCGTACCTCCAAAGGGGTGTGGACCTCGCGATCGGCGACGAGATCCGCGACCTGGAGAACCCGGGCCTGATCATCGGCGACGACGAGCGCCGGGTGGTGCCCGGCCACGACCTCGCCGCGAACGTCCTCGGCTTCACCGGCGGCGACGACGGCGAGGGCCTGGGCGGCCTGGAGGCCGCGTACAACGACTGGCTCACCGGCACCGACGGCGAGGTCTCCTACGAGCGCAGCCAGTCCGGGCAGCCGATCCCCGGCGCGTTCTACCGCGAGGAAGAAGCGGTGCCGGGCAAGGACATCCAGCTGACCATCGATGCCGACCTCCAGTTCCAGGTGCAGAAGATCCTGGAGGCCACGGTGACCGACCACGACGCGCAGTTCGGTTCGGCGATGGTCATGGACGTCGACACCGGCGAGATGCTGGCGATGGCCTCGACCCCGACCTACGACGCGGCCAACCCGTTCGACGTCGAGAGCGACGAGGCGTACCGCGACTACGGCACGCAGGCCACAGTGGACCCCGGCTCGATCCACAAGGCGGTCGTGTTCGCCGCGGCCCTGGAGGAGGGCTGCATCGAGCCCGACGGGACCATGCACGTCGAGCAGTCGATCAACAAGGGCGGCACCGACTACCGCGACACGTACGAGCACGGCAGCGCCGTCCTGAGCCTGGCCGGGATCATCGCGCAGTCCTCGAACGTGGGCACGATCCAGCTCGCCGACTGCGTCGGCAAGGAGAAGCTGTACGAGTACCAGCGGGCCTTCGGCCTGGGCGAGGCCACGGGCGTGGGCGTCGCGGGCGAGGCCTCGGGCATCCTCCAGCCGCCGGACAACTGGTCGGGGACCTCCTACGGGTCGGTCCCGATCGGCCACGAGGGCACGGCCACGATCATCCAGATGGCCGCCCTGTACGCGGCGATCGCGAACGACGGCGTGTACGTGCAGCCCACGCTCGTCGACCACAAGCTGGACGCGGACGGGAACGTCGTCGAGGACGACGAGGAGCCCGAGACGCACCGGGTGATCTCCACCGAGACGGCCCAGGAGCTCCAGTACCTGCTCCAGGCGCCCATCGCGGCGGAGACGGGCACGGGCCGCAACGCCGAGCTGGAGAACTACCACCTGGCCGGCAAGACCGGCACCGGCGGCCTCGTGGTCGACGGCGAGTACGCGGCGGGCAACGTGGCCTCGTTCGTGGGGTTCGCCCCGGCGGAGGACCCGCAGTACGTGGTGGCCGTGAGCGTCTACGTCCCCGGCGGTGGCGGCGGCGGCTCGACGACCGGCGAGGCGTTCAAGGAGATCAACGAGTTCGCGTTGGGCTACTTCGGGGTTCGCCCCGCGACCGACCCCGCCCCGGTCTTCGACGTTTGGGGTTAGGTGTGGCGCAGCCACTCCGGTTCGGGGTGCGGGTGGGGCGACGGGTGTGGGGGGTTGAGGGTTGGCGTGACGCTTCTCCGAAACCTCCCCGAGGGGGAATCGGAGGTCGGCATCCGGCGTTAGCATCGAAGGCGTCAAGGAAGAAGGAGCCGATTGTTTTGAACGATGACCCTTGGGCACTGTGTGAAGTCCTCGCCGAGCCCCCGGAGGCCCGCGGCGCGGTCCTGCTGCACTTCCTCGACGGGTTCATGGACGCGGGCCAGGCGGGGCGGGGTGTCGTTGACCACCTGTTCAAGACCTGCGAGCACACGCCGGTGGCGTCCTTCGACGTCGACCAGCTCATCGACTACCGCTCGCGGCGGCCGAACCTGACGTTCTCGATCGACCGCTGGTCGGACTTCGAGGCCCCGCAGCTGGTCGTCTACCTCATGCGCGACGCCTCCGAGCGGCCGTTCCTGCTCATGACCGGACCCGAGCCCGACTTCGCCTGGGAGCGGTTCGTGGACTCGGTCGAGGACCTGATCGAGCACTGGCACGTGCCGCTGACCCTGGGCTTCCAGGGCATCCCGATGGGCGTCCCGCACACCCGCTCGCTCGGCATGACCGTGCACGCGACCCGCCCCGAACTCGTCTTCGACAACCGGCCGGTGTTCAACGAGGTCACCGTCCCCGGGAACGCCGCGGGCCTGCTGGAGTACCGCCTCGGCGAGTCCGGCCGCGACGCGGTCGGCCTGTCGGTGCACGTGCCCCACTACGTCATGCAGATGACCTACCCGGCCGCGACGATGCGGCTCCTGGAAGGCATCCGCGAGGCCACCGGCCTCGACCTGCCCACCGACGAGGAGCTCGAACTCGAACGGGCCCAAGTCGACTCGGACATCGCCGAGCAGGTCGCGGAGTCCGACGAGGTCGCCGACGTCGTGAAGACCCTCGAAGAGCAGTACGACTCGTTCACCGAGGCCGCCGACGCCGACGACATGCTCCAGGAGGGACGCATCCCCACCGCCGACGAGCTCGGCGCCGCGTTCGAGCACTTCCTGGCGGAGCGCCAGCGAGGTGACGACGAGAAGTAGGGCTCGGCGGAAGACGACTGAGCCGCAACGAGAAGCGGGCCCGACCTTCCGGTCGGGCCCGCTTTCACGTACTCGCTAGACGTTGCCGTGCTTGGCGCGCGAGGCCGAGCGGCCGCGCTCC
>NZ_QFRW01000053.1:3135-13277 GCF_003265355.1 Glycomyces dulcitolivorans
GGTCCAGGACGACCTTGCGGATGCGCACCGTCTCCGGGGTCACCTCGACGCACTCGTCGTCGCGGCAGAACTCCAGCGACTGCTCCAGCGACAGCAGGCGCGGCGGCACCACGTTCTCGGTGGAGTCGGCCGCGGCCGCGCGCATGTTGGTGAGCTTCTTCTCCTTGGTGATGTTGACGTCCATGTCGTCGGTGCGCGAGTTCTCGCCGACGATCATGCCCTCGTACACCTCGGTGGTCGGGCCGCAGAACAGGACGCCGCGCTCCTGGAGGTTGATCATCGCGAACGCGGTGACCGCCCCGGCCCGGTCGGCCACGAGCGAGCCGTTGTTGCGGGTCTTCAGCTCGCCGAACCACGGCTCGTGCTTCTCGTAGATCGAGTGCGCGATGCCGGTGCCGCGGGTCTGCGTCAGGAAGTCGGTGCGGAACCCGATGAGGCCGCGCGAGGGGACCAGCCACTCCATGCGGACCCAGCCCGAACCGTGGTTCGTCATGGTCTCCATGCGGCCCTTGCGGGTCGCCATGAGCTGGGTGATCGCGCCCAGGTGCTCCTCGGGGGAGTCGATGGTCATGCGCTCGACCGGCTCGTGGGTCTTGCCGTCGATCTGCTTCGTGACCACCTCGGGCTTGCCGACGGTGAGCTCGAAGCCCTCGCGGCGCATCTGCTCGACCAGGATCGCCAGGGCCAGCTCGCCGCGGCCCTGCACCTCCCAGGCGTCCGGACGCGCGGTCGGCAGGACCCGGAGCGAGACGTTGCCGACCAGTTCGCGGTCGAGGCGGTCCTTCACCTGGCGGGCGGTGACCTTGTGGCCCTTGCCGCCCTTGCCGACCAGCGGCGAGGTGTTGGTGCCGATGGTCATCGAGATCGCCGGCTCGTCGACGGTGATGAGCGGCAGCGCGACCGGGTTCTCCGGGTCGGCGAGGGTCTCGCCGATCATGATGTCGGGGATGCCCGCGATCGCGCAGATGTCGCCCGGGCCGGCCTTCTCGGCGGGCTTGCGGGTGAGCGCCTCGGTCATCATGAGCTCGGTGATGCGGACGTTCTGCTGGGAGCCGTCGCGCTTGATCCACGTGACGGTCTGGCCCTTGCGCAGCTCGCCCTCCTCCACGCGGCACAGCGCGATGCGGCCGAGGAAGTTGTCGGCGTCGAGGTTGGTGACGTGGGCCTGGAGCGGCGCCTCGGGGTCGTACTCGGGCGCGGGCACGTGCTCGATGATGGTGTCGAAGAACGGCTTGAGGCTGTCGGAGTCCTCGGGGACCGTGCCGTCCTTCGGCTTGGTCAGGGACGCGACCCCGTCGCGGGCGCAGGCGTAGACGATCGGGAACTCGATCTGGTCCTCGTCGGCGTCCAGGTCCAGGAACAGGTCGTACGTCTCGTTGACGACCTCGTCGATGCGGGCGTCCGGGCGGTCGGTCTTGTTGATGCACAGGATGACCGGCAGGCGCGCGGTCAGGGCCTTGCGCAGCACGAAGCGGGTCTGGGGCAGCGGGCCCTCGGAGGCGTCGACGAGCAGGACCACCGCGTCGACCATCGACAGGCCGCGCTCGACCTCGCCGCCGAAGTCGGCGTGGCCGGGCGTGTCGATGATGTTGATGACCATCTCGGAGCCGTCGACCGGGTTGGCGTAGTGGACCGCGGTGTTCTTCGCGAGGATCGTGATGCCCTTCTCGCGTTCCAGGTCACCCGAGTCCATGACGCGGTCGTCGACCGCGGCACCCTCACGGAAGGCGCCCGCCTGCTTGAGCATGGCGTCGACGAGCGTGGTCTTGCCGTGGTCGACGTGGGCGACGATGGCGATGTTGCGCAGATCAGAGCGTGTAGACACGACGACCATTGTCACCTAGTGGGCCGGTCCACCTGGCGTCAACCCAGGTGATCGCGGCCACGCGTCACTTCCAGGCGCCTCCAGGCGTCGAGAGTCTCGCTCACATTGTTGCTTTCCATGACAGATCGTCCGTGATTTCATACACTGCTGTGTTATGGGCGTATTCCATATATCCATCCGATTCGTTATGGTTCTCGCGCTCGCCGCCGGAGCGATCCTCGTCGGCGCGCTCCCCTCCTATGCCAAGATCACCGGCGCGATCGTCTCCACGACCTCCGGCCCGGTCAACGTGCGGTCCGGCCCGGCCACCGACCAGAAGGCCGTCGGCACCCTGGAGAAGGGCGCCAACCCGGAGGTCTTCTGCAAATCCCGCGGCGAACTCGTCGCCGGACACGTGCGCACCTCACCCACCTGGCTGCGCATCGGCAAGGACCGCTGGGTCTCCAACGCCTACATCAGCTGGTCGCCCTCGCAGGACGTCCCCTGGTGCTCGGCCGCGACCGAGGCGCCGACGAACTCGACCGTCACCACCGGCGGCGGCGAGCTCAACGTCCGCGCCGCCGCCTCCTCCACCGCCGGACGCCAGGGCGGCCTCGCCAACGGCTCCGGCGTCCTCGTCCAGTGCCAGGTCTGGGGCCAGCAGGTCGACGGCACCGCCGGCAAGTCCGGCGTCTGGTACAAGGTCGGCGACAAGCGCTACGTCAGCGCCGCCTACATCAAATGGAGCGCCGGCCTGCCCTGGCTCGGCTGGTGCGGCCAGGACCCGCCGTCCGTCCCGCGCGGCGGCAACCAGGGCTTCATCTCGGCCCACGCCGCCGCCGCCCAGGCCAGCGACCGCGACACCGGCGTCCCCGCCTCCGTCACGCTCGCCCAGGCCATCCTGGAGACCGGCTGGGGCAAGGGCGCGCTGGCCCGCGAGGACCACAACCTGTTCGGCATGAAGTGCTTCGGCTCGCCCGGCGACCACGCCCTCGGCTGCCGCGACTACGCCACGTTCGAGTGCAGCCCGACGGGCGGGTGCTTCGACATGGACGCCACGTTCCGGGCCTACGCCTCGGTCGAGGACTCGTTCCAGGACCACGGCGACCTGCTGTCGAACTGGTCGCGGTACGCCACGGCCATGGACCACGCCGACGACCCGCAGCGCTTCGCCCGCGAGGTGCACAAGGCCGGGTACGCCACCGACCCGAAGTACGCGGACAAGCTCATCGGGATCATGGACGACTACGACCTGTACCGGTTCGACTGAGAAGGCGGCGGAGGCGGGCCCGGGGGCGGACTCCGGGCCCGTTTCTCGTCCCGGTGAAGGATGAGTGAAAGCTCACAGCGAGGGCGATATCCGCAGCTCCCGGCGAGGTAACCTCGACAGGCGGCCCGCCGCAGGCGCGACTCAGGCGCCCTTTCGAACAGCGGGCCTCCCAGAACTGTCGGACCCGAACGTTAGATTCCCAACGTGGCCAACGAGCACTCATCGACCGATCCGAAACCGCACTCATCAGGCACCATCGTCGTCCGCGGCGCGCGCGAGCACAACCTCAAGGACGTCGACCTCGACCTCCCCCGCGACTCGCTGATCGTCTTCACCGGCCTCTCCGGCTCGGGGAAGTCCTCCCTCGCGTTCGACACGATCTTCGCGGAGGGCCAGCGCCGCTACGTCGAATCGCTCTCGGCCTACGCCCGCCAGTTCCTCGGCCAGATGGACAAGCCCGACGTCGACTTCATCGAGGGCCTCTCGCCGGCCGTCTCGATCGACCAGAAGTCGACCTCGCGCAACCCGCGCTCGACCGTCGGCACCATCACCGAGATCTACGACTACATGCGGCTCCTGTACGCCCGCGTCGGCGTCCCGCACTGTCCGCAGTGCGGCGAGGAGATCGGCCGCCAGTCCCCGCAGCAGATCACCGACCAGATCATGGCGCTGCCCGAGGGCACCCGCTTCCAGGTCCTCGCCCCCGTGGTGCGCAAGCGCAAGGGCGAGTTCGTCGAGCTGTTCGGCGACCTCCAGCAGCAGGGCTACGCCCGCGCCCGCGTCGACGGCGAGGTGTACGCCCTCACCGACGTGCCCAAGCTCAAGAAGCAGGAGAAGCACGACATCGAGGTCGTCATCGACCGCCTCGTCGTCAAGCCCTCCTCCATCCAGCGCGTCACTGACTCGGTCGAGTCGGCGCTGGGCCTCGCCGACGGCGTCGTCGAACTCGACTTCGTCGATGTCGCCGAGGGCGACCCGGCCCGCACCCGCCGCTTCTCCGAGAAGCTCGCGTGCCCTAACGACCACCCGCTCCAGCTCGACGAGCTGGAGCCGCGCACGTTCTCGTTCAACGCGCCGTTCGGCGCGTGCCCCGTCTGCCACGGCCTCGGCATGCGCAAGGAGGTCGACCCGGAACTGGTCATCCGCGACCAGGAGGCCACCATCCGGGGCGGCGCGCTCGCGCCGTGGTCCTCGGTCGGCATGGGCGACTACTTCCTGTACCAGATCGAGGCGCTCGGCGAGGCCGTCGGCTTCGACGTCGACACCAAGTGGGCCGACCTGCCCAGCGGCGCCCAGAAGGCCGTCCTCTACGGGTTCGACGAGACCCTCCAGGTCGCCTACCGCAACAAGCGCGGGCAGCGCCGCTCCTACGAGACCCGCTTCGAAGGCGTCGTCCCGTGGGTCGAGCGGCGCCACACCGAGACCGACTCCGAGTGGACCCGCGAGAAGTACGAGCAGTTCATGCGGGAGATCCCGTGCTCGACCTGCGAGGGCACCCGGCTCAAGCCCGAGGTCCTGGCGGTCACCGTCGAGGGCCTGTCGATCCACGAGGTCTGCACCCTCTCGATCAGCGAGTGCTCCACGTTCTTCAACGCGCTCAAGCTCTCCGACCGCGACACGATGATCGCCGCCCCGATCGTCAAGGAGGTCACGGCCCGCCTCCGGTTCCTGCTCGACGTCGGCCTCGACTACCTCACCCTCGCGCGCGCCGCCGGGTCCCTCTCGGGCGGCGAGGCCCAGCGCATCCGCCTCGCCACGCAGATCGGCGCGGGCCTCGTGGGCGTCCTGTACGTCCTCGACGAGCCCTCGATCGGCCTGCACCAGCGCGACAACAACCGGCTCATCGCCACCCTGGAGCGCCTGCGCGACCTGGGGAACACGCTCATCGTCGTCGAGCACGACGAGGACACCATCCGCGTCGCCGACCACATCGTCGACATCGGCCCCGGCGCCGGCGAGCACGGCGGCCACGTCATCTACTCCGGTCCCGTCGCCGGGCTCACCGACGCCGAGGGCTCCATCACCGGCGACTACGTCTCGGGCCGGCGCCACATCCCGGTCCCCGAGCAGCGCCGCAAGCCCGACCCGAGCCGCGAGCTCGTCGTCAAGGGCGCCCGCGAGAACAACCTCAAGGGCATCGACGTGGCGTTCCCGATGGGCTGCATGGTCTCCGTGACCGGCGTGTCCGGCTCCGGCAAGTCCACGCTCGTCAACGAGATCCTCTACAACACGCTCGCCGCGGAGATCAACGGCGCCAAGCTGGTCGCGGGCAAGCACCGCACCATCACCGGCATCGACGGGGTCGACAAGGTCGTCGGCGTCGACCAGTCCCCGATCGGGCGCACCCCGCGCTCGAACCCGGCGACCTACACGGGCGTGTTCGACAAGGTCCGCAAGCTGTTCGCGGGCACCCCGGAGGCGAAGGTCCGCGGCTGGGGTCCGGGCCGGTTCTCCTTCAACGTCAAGGGCGGCCGCTGCGAGGCGTGCGGCGGCGACGGCACGCTGAAGATCGAGATGAACTTCCTGCCGGACGTCTATGTCCCGTGCGAGGAGTGCGGCGGGGCCCGGTACAACAGGGACACGCTCAAGGTCCACTACCGCGGCAAGACCATCTCGGATGTGCTCGACATGCCCATCGAGGAGGGCGCGGAGTTCTTCGAGCCGATCCAGACGATCCACCGGCACCTCAAGACGCTGGTCGACGTCGGCCTCGGCTACGTGCGCCTCGGCCAGCCGGCCCCGACCCTGTCGGGCGGCGAGGCCCAGCGCGTGAAGCTCGCTTCGGAGCTCCAGAAGCGCTCGACGGGGAAGACGGTGTACATCCTCGACGAGCCGACCACGGGCCTGCACTTCGAGGACGTGCGCAAGCTCTTGGGCGTGCTCGACGGCCTGGTCGAGAAGGGCAACACGGTCATCACCATCGAGCACAACCTCGAAGTCATCAAGTCCTCGGACTGGGTCATCGACCTCGGCCCCGAGGGCGGCGACAAGGGCGGCTCCCTCGTCGCGACCGGCACCCCGGAGGAGATCGCCGCCATCGCCGCGAGCCACACCGGCGAATACCTCCGCCCGCTGCTGGGCTTGGAAGGCAAGGGCAACGGCACTGGAGCGGCTGCGAAGCGGGCACGCTCGGGCAACGGCCGCACCAGGAAGTAGCAATAGCGAAAGCAAGCGGCGCGGCCCTCCCGGGGCCGCGCCGCTGCCGTGTTCTGCGCCTGGGGAATGCGAGCATCGGGCGATGGTCTTGTTCGTGGGGGCGGCTGCTGCCGCGACGCTACTGGTGCCTGGGATTCGGCGGGCGGTCGCCGTGGCCACCTCTCGGCGGCCCTCTCCTTGGCTCGTCGCAGCCGTGGCGGTGGGCGCGGCGCTGCTCATCGTCTGGCGCGCTACCGGGTTGCTGCACGGCCTCGCCCTCGCTCTGGTGGCCGCCTCCGGGATCGTCGCCGGGTGGGTCGATGCCTACGAACGACGACTGCCTGATGTGCTCATCCTGCCGCTGTACCCGATCGTCGGGGCCCTCGTCGTCGCCTCCGGTGACTCCGACCGGATGATTCGTTCAGTAGTTCTGGCGGCCGCTGCGTTCATCCTTTTCGGACTCGGTTGCGCCGCTGGGCAGATGGGGTTCGGGGACGTCAAGCTCGCCGGGCTGCTCGCGCTCGTGCTCGCCTGGGGCGACTGGCGGACCGCCGTTTTCGCGCTCGTCGCGACCGTCGTCGTCGGCGGGGGACAAGCCGCCATAGTAATCCTCATGGGCCACAAGGACTTCCCGTACGGCCCCGCGATCCTCGGCGGAGCGGCCGCCGCGCTGGCGTTCGGGCCGTTCGCGGCTTAGCCGAGCGGTGCTCGGATCGGCTTGGCATGCGAACTGGCGGTGGACGTTGTCACCCGACGGGTGACGGGATTCGCGAATCTCCGTTGCGGTCGTATTTGAGCGGTTATGTTCATGGCCGACCTGACACGTATAGGTCGCAAGGAGACACCGAGCACTGAGAGGTGACAGTGATTCGTTTTATCGCCAAGGCCGCTGTGGCAGCCGCCGCCGCGGGCGTCATGGCCGCGGGCATGGCCGCGCCGGCCATCGCCGCCGAGACCGCCCCTGTCGTCCAAGAGGGCTACGAGTACGACCCGCAGGACTTCGGCGGGATCAACTTCCTGTCGAACCTGTGCGTCGGCAACTGGAGCGGCGATGTCATCAGCCTGCTCAACGTCGGCAAGAGCGACGTCACCGACCTGTGCAACGGGTGGGACCAGAACCCGAAGGGCGTCAACGTCGCCTCGAACATCTGCGCGCTCAACTGGGACTGGAGCAACGCCGCCAGCCTCGGTCTGCTCGGTACCTCCGACGTCGACAAGGTCTGCAACTGGGCCAAGCACCAGAAGCCGGCCAACGAATAGCCGCGACTTAGGCGCCCGCCACCCAGGGCGCGGGTACATGAGGGGCGGCCGCCAGCCGATTGGCGGCCGCCCCTTCGCCGTCCCCGGGCTCACCCTCCCGGTCCACGGCGGCGGTGAGACTATCCGGTCGTGCAGCCCACGAAGGAGGGTGCGACCGCCGGCCGCCCGTCCTTGGCCCCGATGAACCCGAACGTGAACGTGCGGCCCGGCTTGAGCGCCTTGCCTCCCGCCACGTCGGTGGCCGTCACGACCTGGCCCTCCTGGTCGAGGCTCACGCTCCACGAGTGGACGATCGACTGGCCGGTCGGCAGCGTCCACTTGAGGGCGATGTGGTTCAGCGGCACGCTCCCGGTGTTGGTCACCAGGATCTGCGCGTTGAACCCGCTGGGCCACTGGCCGTTGATGCGGTACTCGACCTCGCAGGACGGCACGGTCTGGACGCCGCCGGTCTGGTCGGCCGCGAAGTTCGCGACCTGCGCCAGCGAGGCGTTCCAGTTGACGGTGAGCTCGTTCGTCGCCCACGACCCGATGTCGTCGATGTAGCAGCGCTGCGGCGCGCAGTCGGTGAGCCAGCGCTGCGCGACCGGGTCCCAGGTGCCGGCGATCGAGTTCGGCCCGCCCGAGAGCGTCCCGGCGGGCGGGTTCGGCAGGTTCGGGTCGAGCTGGTGGGAGTACCAGCGGCTGTGCTGGTTCTGCGAGAAGTGCGAGCCGTACCCGGTCACGTAGGAGTTCCCGAGGGCGTTGCGGCCCAGGATGTAGTCGAGGCCGGAGAAGACGCCGTCGCGGTACTGCGACTCGCCCGTCAGGTCGAACGCGGTCGCGACGACTACGAGCCGGTTGAGCACCGCGGAGTTCGAGCCCCAGTCGAAGGTCCCGTTCGCGCCGTACCCGAGGTCCCACGGGCTCGCGTCCTGCTCGGACAGGTAGAGGTCCGCGCCGGCCACGACCTGGGCGACGACCTCGTCGCGGCCGGGGAGTGCGTTCGGCACCAGGGCCAGGTCGAGCTTGGCGAGCTGGGCGACCTCGCCCCACCAGAAGCCGGTGCCGCTGAAGACGTCGGCGTCGTGGAGCTTGGAGTCGAGCACGAAGTCCTCGTACGCCTTCTCGCCGGTGGTCAGGAACAGCTCCGCCGCGGCCCAGTAGAACTCGTCCTCGACCTTGGAGTCCCCGTAGGGGCCGCCGCCGGCGGGGCTGGTGTCGGGCGCGTAGAGGTCCGGGTGCGCGAGGGCCGCGGCCCACGCGGTCTCGGCCGCTTCGAGGGCCTGCGCGGCGAACTCGGCGTCGTAGGGCGCGAACAGGCGCGAGGCCTGCGCGGCCGCGGCGGCCAGGTTCAGGGTCGCCGCCGTCGAGGGCGGCTGGAGGTAGCGCGCCTGCGGGTCGTCGGCGGGCATGAGCGGCAGGCCGGTCCAGAACTCGTCGTGGATCTTGTGGTGCGCCATCCCCGCGAGCTCTTCACCGGCCGGGACCTGCATCGACATGAGGAACTCGACCTCCCAGCGGGCCTCGTCGAGGACGTCGGGGACGCCGTCGCCGTGCTCGGGGATGCGCATGGACCCGTCCGCGAGGCGGGCGGTGTCGCCGGTCGGGGCGTGGAGGGCCCGCTCGTAGACCGACAGGAGCTGGGCGGCGGAGATGCCGCCGTTGACGACGTACTTGCCGTGGTCGCCGGCGTCGTACCAGCCGCCGGTCACGTCCAGCGCGTAGTCGCAGGCGTTCGCGTAGCAGGTCACGGCCCCGTCGCCCTGGTTCGGGGCTTCGTCGACGTGTCCGGCCTCGCGGCCGTACCCGGGTGCGATCGCGTCGTCGATGGCGACGCCGGAGCGCTGCGGGTAGTAGAACGAGATCGCGTCGACCGCGAGGTCGCTGTAGGCGTCGCCGCCGATCGCGAACGGGTAGGACGTCTCGCCGTCGGCGGTGATCGTGAAGCCCTCGCCGGAGGCGGTCACGCCCGAGAAGTCGATGACGTGGACCGACTCGCCCGAGGTGGACTCCGCGCCGTGCGGGGCGGTGTTCCCCGAGGCCACGAGGGCGCCGGCGGCGTCGTGCAGCTGCCACGGGACGGCGGCGGCCGCATCGGTCACGAGGGTGGCGCGCTTGGGCCCGTCCTCGAAGTACGCGACCTGGTTGACCCGTACGCGCGGGCCCGTGTCCGGTTCGTACACGGGCGGTTCGGCACCGGTGAGCAACTTGACCTCCGATAGGCAGAACTGCCACGGCTCGGCGTGGCGGCCGATCTGGAACGCGAGCTGGCCGTCGGTCCAGTCCGCGCCGGCGGTGAAGGTGTAGCTGAAGTCCTGGGGCTCGGCCGTGAGCGTCGGGAACTGCTCCACCGCGGTAGGCCAGGGGTCGACGGGGCGCTGGACGAGGGCCCGGACGCTCACGTCCTCCGAGGCGCGCGCCGTGAACTGGAGTTCGTACGACTCGCCGGACACGATCGGCAGGCCGTCCTGGCCGACGATGGCGTCCCAGGCGTTGGCGGTCCCGCCGGGGACGTCGAGGCACCATTCGCCGTCGGCGACGGCGCCGGTCAGGTTCGCGGTGCTCCACCACCCGGAGGTCCCATTGGCGAAGTCGCCGTTGGTGAGCAGGTCGGTGGGCTCGTCCTGGGCCTGCGCCGCGGGCGCGGCCGCGGCCGCGGCGGCGCCCAGGGCGAAGGCGGTCGCGGCGGCCAGT
>NZ_QFRW01000054.1:0-28625 GCF_003265355.1 Glycomyces dulcitolivorans
GGCCACCCGATCGGGTGGCCGCCCCCTCGCGTCGCGGGTCGCCTAGAGCGACTTCAGGTCGTGGGCCTGGCGCTCGATGAATTCGAGGCTGCGGCCGGGGTCGAGCGCGGCCGAGCGGAGGAAGCCGAAGATCTCGTGGAAGGGCTCGACGTCCTCGCCCTCCTCGTAGACGTCGCCGTTGTGGCCCTCGATGTAGACCACGTCGGGGTGGCGGTAGCCGGGGTCGACGTCGCCGTCGACCTCCCCGAAGCCGAGGATCGTGAACGAGGACAGCATTCCCGGGTAGGCGCCGCCCTCGAACGGCAGGATCTGGAGGTGCACGTTCGGCAGCGAGCCGAGTTCGAGCAGGTTCTGGAGCTGGTCGATCATGACCTTCGGGCCGCCGAGGACGCGGCGGATCGCCGCCTCGTCGATGACGTTCCAGATCTTCAGGTCCCCGCGCAGGCGCTGCTGGCGCTCCATGCGCAGGTCGATGCGCTGGTCCATGTACTTCAGGGAGCGCTCGGGGACCATGCTGAACGTGTGCCGGGCGTACTCGCGGGTCTGGAGCAGGCCGTTGATGATCAGGCCGTCGTAGACGTTCAGGCTGGAGGCGTCCTGCTCCAGGCCCACATAGGTCGCGTAGGGCGGGGAGATCGTGTCGGAGTAGCGGGCCCACCAGCCGCGCTTGCGGCCGTCGCGGGCCAGGCGCACCAGCTCGTCGACGAGCTCGGCGTCCTCGACGCCGTAGACCTCGACGAGGGCCTGGACGTCGCGGGGCTTGATGCCGACGCGTCCGAGCTCCATCCGGTAGATGGTGGAGCTGGTGACCTCCAGCGCGGCCGCGGCGTCGTCGGCGCCCTTGCCGGACTTCTCGCGCAGGTCGCGAAGGATCTTCCCCGCGCGCCGGCGACGGACGGTGGGGCTGCCGCTCGAAGGCATCGCCTTGCCTCCCAACTTCTTCGGCAGATCGCTGTCAGCGTTGTCGTTCGATGTTCCCATTTGACACCCTGATCTCTCCGGATTCGGTGAGGACGCACCGGCTGGGGAGGACTTCTGGCCGCTCGTCCGGTGCTGGGGAGGAATCGCCACCCGATCCGGTTATACCTCTTGCATCCAAAATCTGCATGTGCAATTCTACTGTACGGAGGGGCTACCCGCCTCCCCCGACTGTACCGATTCGACACCGCACCTCGGCGACGACCAGGACACACTGCGGTCCCAAGGCCCGATCACGCACGGCCACAAGGGATCCGCCCCGATCCGAAGACCCGAAAGGCAGCCTGCGTTGCGCAGTCCGTACACACTCGACAACCCGCCCCCGGACGAGCCGCCCAGCGAGGTGCTGGTGCCGAGCCTCTGGCGGGTGCAGGCGCGCTGGTGGAAGCGCCACACTCCCGCGCTCGACCAGCAGGGCGCCAAGCACCCCGTGTGCGGCCACTGCGGCCAGTCCTGGCCGTGCCACTCCTGGGCGTGCTGGGACGGCCAGCTCGGCCAGGCCGTCAACCAGTCCCCGGCCCCGGAGCCGGACGCCGGCGAGGCCCGCGTGAGCGCCGCGTCCCCGTCCCGCGCCATCGCCTTCGGCGGCGCGCTCGCCGCCGGACTCGCCAAGACCTGAAACGCGACGGATCCGAAGATCGCCCGATCCAGCGCGTAGCCTCAGCCGCCGCCGGTCGTTAGACCCCGGAGAGATATCCGACTCCAAGGGGAAATCCGCCCGATGCTGAGCACGCGCAACCTCAAGGCCGGCGATGTCCTGGACGGGCGCTACCGACTCGAACGCCGGATCGGCGGCGGCGGCATGGGCGACGTCTGGGAGGGCACCGACACCATCCTGTGGAGGACCGTCGCGGTCAAGGTCCTCCTCGCCGACCTCGTCGACGACCGCGGCTTCCGCGAGCGCTTCCGCCGCGAGGCCCGCGCCATCGCCGTCATGCAGGGCCCCGGCGTCGTCGAGGTCTACGACTACGGCGAGATCGAGGACGAGGACGCCCAGCTCGCGTACCTGATCATGGAGTACGTCGACGGCAAGCCGCTCTCGAAGCTGCTCGGCCTGTGGGGCAAGCTCCCCACCGCCGAGACGCTCCAGGTCGTCGGCGGCGTCGCCGAGGCGCTCCAAGTCGCCCACGCCGCCGGGATCGTCCACCGCGACATCAAGCCCGGCAACATCCTCGTCCGCGGCGACGGCTCGGTCGTCCTGGTGGACTTCGGGATCGCCCGCGCCAGCCACAACCTCACGCTCACCACCACCGGGGTCGTGCTCGGCACGGTCACCTACATGTCCCCCGAGCAGGCCGCCGGCGAGAACCTCACCCCCGCGTCCGACCTGTACTCGCTCGGCGTCGTCGCCCACCAGTGCCTCGCCGGGGCGCCGCCGTTCCGCGCCGACACCCCGCTCGGGGTGCTCTCGGCCCACCTGCGCAACGCCCCGCCGCCGCTGCCGGCCGACGTCCCGTACGAGGTCACCGAGATCGTGCGGCGCACCCTCCAGAAGGACCCGTCCGCGCGCTGGCCCGACGCCGCCGCGCTCGCCGCGGCCTGCCGCGACACCCGCGGCGCGCTGCTGTCCCAGCGGAACGCGCCCGCGCGCACCCGCGTCATGGACCAGCGCGACATCAACGAGCAGCAGTCCCCGCCTCCGAACGGTGCCCCCAGCGGCGCGCACCGCCGCGACACCGGCGCGGTCCACGTCGACTCCGGGCAGCACGCGCGGTACGAGACCGGGGGCCAGTCACTCCCGCCGGTCACCGGCGCGCACCGCGCGGTCCAGTCCCCGCCCACCGGCCCGACCGGACCGGTGCCCGCGGCGGCCGAGGAGCGGCCGAAGCGGAGACGGTTGTGGGTGGTGCTCACCGGGACACTCGCGGCCGTGGCCGCGGTGAGCGCCGTGGCGATGAGCCTGCCGTGGGACGACGAGCGCGGACCCGGCGCGACCCTGACCGACGAGTCCGGCGCCGCGGACCCCGGCGTCGAGGGCCAGGACGGCGACGACGGCTTCTGGGTCGGGGAGGACGGGGACGGCGAGGACGCGTCCACCCCCGACCCGAGCGAGGACGCCTCGGTCACCGGCGACGCCGACCCGTCCGGCGACCCGGCCTCGCCGGGGCCGACCTTGAACCCGACCGGGTCGGCCAGTCCGACCGAGAGCGCCTCGACCTCGCCGCCCGCGAAGTCGACCGTGCCCGGCGTCGTAGGCCTCTCGGAGGCCGACGCGCGGTCGCAGATCGAGGCGGCGGGCCTGAACCCCGTTGTCGAGTACGAGGGCGAGGGCGAGACGAAGTGCACCGTGGTGCGCCAGTCCCCCAGCGCCGGAGCCGAAGTCGACCCCGGCACCACCGTGCAGGTCACCGTCCGCCGGGCCGCCGACGCCGAGGCGTGCAAGTCCGAGTCGGAGGAGTCCGAGCCGCCCGGCGACGAGCAGTAGGACCAGACGAGCAGTAGGAGCACGCGAAAGCGCCCGGCGGCCGTTCGGCCGCCGGGCGCTTCGCTATCTCGTTACTGTCCCGCCGCTTCGCGGGCGGCCGCGAGCTGGTCGAGCGCGGCGAGGAGGTCGTCGAGGGCGCGGCCCTCCTCCTCGTTCGTGCCCGAGGCCTGGGCCTCCTCGTACGCCTGCTGGGCGGCGATCACGTTGTCGATCGCGGCCTCCACTTCCGGCGGCTCGGCGGTCGCCGGGGCCTCGGTAGTCGGCGTCTCGGTCGGGGTCTCCGAGGGCGACTCGGTCTCGCCCTCCTCGCCCTCGGTCTGCTCGGCCTCGCTCGGCGCGCCCGAGACGTACTTGTCGACCACCATCGCCACGGCCTCCTCGAACGTCGGCGCGAAGCCGACGTAGCCGCCGTAGCTGATCGCGACGTTCGTCAACCGGGGCAGGTCCTCGCCCTGGCCGCCCGCCTGTCTGCGCAGGTACATCGGTTCGAGGTAGAGGATCCCGTCGCCGACCGGCAGCGCCAGCAGGTTGCCCCACTCGACGGTGGTGCCGGCCTGGGTGGCGTCGCGGAGCGTCGTCACCACTTCCGATGTGGACGTGATGATCTGGTGTATCTGCCGCACGGACTGGTCGTCGCCGCCGACGACGTCGTAGACCGTCAGCCGCGGATTGCCGTCCTCGTCGTAGTAGCCCGACATGAGCGACGCGAGCGCGTTCTCCCGGTTCCTCGGCGTGAACGTCGAGGTCAGCTGGAAGTACGGCTGCTCCTGCTCCGGATAGGTCGCGTACACGTAGTAGGCGGGCTGCGTCACCGACTGCGCCTGCGACGGGTCGTTCGTGGTCGCCCACGCCTCGCCGCCCTCGATGAAGGTCCGCGACTCGTCGACGTGGTAGCGCTGGAGGAGGCTCCGCTGGATCTTGAACAGGTCCTGCGGGTAGCGGAAGTGCGCTTCGAGGGACTCGGGGGTCTCCTCCTTGGGGATGATCAGGTCGCCACCGTAGATCGCGTTCCACGCCTGGAGGATCGGGTCCTCCTCGTCGAACTCGTACAGCTTCACCGAGCCGTCGTAGGCGTTCACGACCGCCTTGACCGAGGAGCGGATGTAGTTGATCTCCTCGGACGCCTGGTTGGCGACGCCCTGGCCCGAGTACGTGTCGTTCGTCGCGTCGGCCAGGTTGACCCGGTCGGCGTACGGGAAGTCGTTCGTCGTGGTGTAGCCGTCGACGATCCACACGACCTCGCCGTCGACGACCGCCGGGTACGGGTCGGCCTCGATGGTCAGGAACGGGGCGACCATCTGGACGCGCTCGCGGACGTTGCGGTTGTACAGCAGCTGCGACTCTTCGTTGATCTGCGAGGAGAGCAGGAAGCGCGGCTCCTGGAACTCCCACGCGTACAGG
Source organism: Glycomyces dulcitolivorans (assembly GCF_003265355.1). Lineage (GTDB taxonomy): Bacteria > Actinomycetota > Actinomycetes > Mycobacteriales > Micromonosporaceae > Glycomyces > Glycomyces dulcitolivorans. The sequence goes on from NZ_QFRW01000054.1 coordinate 4,805, forward strand.
AGCCGGTTGCCGATCGAGCCGATGTCGACGCCGCCGTCGCCCTCGTAGGTCGTGTAGCGGTCGTCGCCGATCTCCTCGGCCGGGTCCTCTTCGGAGTCCTCGTCGACCACGGCCACGTCGGTGGGCCGGTCGTACTCGCGCGGCGTCTCGCCGTCGGGGACGCCCACGATCGCGTACTCGTTGTTGAGCAGGCCGTAGTAGATCTGCGGCTTCTCGACGTCGATGATGTCGTTGCCGATCTGGCAGTTGCCCGGGTCGTCGGAGAGGACGCCCGAGGTGAAGCAGGGGGCGCCGTTGTCGCTCTCGGTGGTGGAGGCGGAGACGAAGCCCCAGCCGTGCGTGTACACGGTGTGGGCGACGGTCCAGTCCTGCTGCTCGTCGGTGAGCTGGCCCGGGTTGAGCTCGCGCAGGCCGACGACGAAGTCCTGCGTGACCTCCTGGCCGCTCTCGTCGGTGTAGGTGTAGCGGTCGATGTCGAGCTTCTCGTTGAAGTCGTAGAAGCTGCGCGGCTGCTGCGCCTGCGTGAACGCGTCGGAGACCACGAACGGGTCGATGAGGCGCACGAACGGGACCGTGGACTGGTCGGCGGCCATCGTCTCCGCGTTCGGCTGCGAGGCCACGTTGTACGTGGTGGTCTCCAAGTCCTCCATGCCGTAGGCGTACCTGGTGCCGTCCATCGTGTGCTGGGCGTACTCGCCTTCGCGCTGGGGGCGGTTGGGCTCGACCTGGAAGTTGCGCACCACCGCCGGGTAGATCCCGCCGGCGGCGATCGCGGTGACGACGACGAGGCCGAGGGCCGCGGCCGGCAGCGCGAGCGAGCGGGTGAAGCCCCACGAGAAGACCAGGATGACCACGGCCGCGATGACCGAGACCCAGATGAGCGCGTTCTTGGCGTTCATGAGCGCGGTCATCTCGGTGTAGCCGCCGCCGACGATGTCGGTGACCTGGTTCTCCTGGGTGGTGAAGTCGAAGCGGTCGAAGTAGTACGCGACGGCCTTGAGCCCCAGGAAGAGCGCGACGAGCACCGAGAGGTGGATGCGCGCGACGTTGGTCATGCGGTCGCCCGAGCCCGAGAAGCGCAGCGCCCCGTACAGGTAGTAGGCGCTCAGGGAGGCGAGGAGGCCGACGACGATCGCGGCGAACCCGAAGCCGATGAGGAACTGCCAGAACGGGAGCCGGAAGACGTAGAAGCCCGCGTTCATGCCCAGGACCGGGTCGGTCCAGTCGAACCGGCCGCCTTCGCGGAACAGCAGCCAGGTCTCCCAGCGGCTCTGCGCGGACATGCCGGCGAAGACGCCGACGACGATCGCGACGCCGCCGATCCACCAGCCGGCCTTCGGGGAGATGAGCTCGCGGTAGCGCTCCAGGCCCTCCTGCTCGCTGGTCGCCGGCCACGTGTCGGGCCGGAAGCGGTAGGCGAGGTAGAGGTTGAGGCCGCACCAGGCGGCCATCGCGAGCGTGAAGGCGCCGAACATGGCCAGGCGCGTCCACATCATCGTCGAGAACACCGCGGTGTACCCGACCGAGTCGTACCAGAGGTAGTCGGTGCGCAGGCTGACGAGCCAGCCGAGCACCGAGAGCAGGACTATGGCGCCCACGAGGAGGATCAGGACGTAGCGGCCTCGGCGGCTCATCCGTGGTGGGGTGGGCGTCCGGTTCGCCACTGGAACAACTCCTTCACGTCTCGCGGCGCGGGGTCAGCAGGTCGTGACTTCCCCGCCGGCCGCTAGGGACTCAAGCGCCGAGACAGCGTCTTCGAGCGTCTCGACTCTGACAATAGTCATGCCGTCGTGCGGAACGGTGACGGCGTCCGAACAGTTCGCAGCCGGAGCGAGGAACACTTCGGCGCCGAGTTCGACCGATGCGGTGACCTTCTGCTGGATGCCGCCGATCGCGCCGACGTTCCCTTCAGGATCGATCTCGCCGGTCCCGGCGACCACCATGCCGTCGGTCAGATCGCCCTCGGTGACCCGGTCGACGATGCCGAGCGCGAAGATCAGGCCGGCGGAGGGGCCGCCGATGTCGAGGGCCTCGGTGTCGATCTGGATGTTGTACGGGTCGTCGTGGACCGACTGGAGGTCGGCGTCGCCGAGGACCACGGCGGGGACGTCGACGGCCGCGCCGGCGCGGGTGACGGTGACCGTGGTTTCGCTGTCGGCGTAATCGGCGAGGGCCGTCAGGGAGGTGACCGCGGTCCCGTCGACCGCGGTGATGACGTCCCCGGCGAGGAGCCCGGCGGAGTCGGCGACGACGGAGATGACGGCGGGCTCGCCGAGGTGGGCCAGGGCGGCCTGCTCGGCGTTCGACTGGGACTCGACCCAGTCGGCCTCCTGCTCCTCGGCGATGTCCTCCTCGGATTCGCCGGGCGGGTAGATGAGGTCGCGCGGGATGATCGCGTACTCGTCGGACATCCAGAAGCGCAGCGCCTCGGCGAGGGTCACCGACTGCATGACCCGCACGGTGGTCAGCCGCAGCTGCCCTTCGGACTCGAACTCGGTGTCGGCGCTGATGATCTGGTGCTCGACGCCGTCGACCTCCTCGGAGCCGAGGACGTCCTCGGTGGGGCCGGGGCTGAACACCACGTAGGCGACGTCCATCGACAGCGCCTGCCACGTCAGGAGCGCCACCAGTGCGGCGCCCAACAGGACGGTGATTCCTCGCCTTCGCATGCGGGGAAGCCTACATGCGCAAGCTCACGCGCGCTTTCGGCCCGCAGCGAACGGGGGCGGCTCAGATCGGCCAGCCGTGGCCCGGTCCCCCTACTCTGACGTACGGTTGGCCCATGGGCTCCGATATTCCATTCGGCTTCGGCAACTTGGGCGGCGACCTGCCGGACCCGAACGACCCGCGGGTGCAGCAGATGATGCAGCAACTCCAGCAGATGATGGCGCAGTCGCTGTCGTCCGGTCCGGTCAACTGGCAGCTCGCCCGCCAGCTCGCCGAGTCCGAGCTGGAGGCCGAGAACATCGTCGGCCCCGCCGACCAGGCGCACGTCGCCGAGGCCGTGCGCCTCGCCGACCTGTGGCTGGACTCCGTCGTGAACTGGCCCTCGGGCGTCACGGCCACCGACGCGTGGACCCGCAAGCAGTGGATCGCGCGCACCGAGGACTCCTGGAAGCAGCTCGCCGAACCCCTCGCGGCCCAGATGGGCGAGGCGATGCAGACGCTCGTCCCCGAGGAGATGGCCGGGATGCTCGGCCCGATGGCCGACCTCATGAAGGGCGTCGGCTCCGCGCTGTTCGGCGCGCAGATGGGCCAGGCCCTCGCGAAGCTCGCCGGAGAGGTGCTGTCCTCCACGGAGGTCGGGCTGCCGCTCGGCAAGACCGGCGTGGCCGCGCTGCTGCCGGGGAACATCGCCGCCTACGCCGAGGGCCTGGAGCTCCCAGTGGAGGAGGTGCGGCTGTTCGTGGCGCTCCGCGAGGCCGCCGCTCACCGGCTCTTCACGCACGCGCCGTGGCTGCGCGCGCACCTGCTCGGCGCTCTGGAGGCGTACGCGCGGGAGATCCGCATCGACGAGGCCGCCATCGAGGAGGCCATGTCGGAGATCGACCCGATCAACCCCGAGGCGGCGGCGACGCTCGACCTCAGCGAAGTGTTCAAGCCCGAGGACACCGAGCAGCAGAAGGCCGCCCTCGCGCGGCTGGCGACGACACTGGCGCTCATCGCCGGGTGGATCAACACGGTGGTGGCCGACGCGGTCGGCGAGCGGCTGCCGACGATGGACCGGCTCATGGAGTCCGCGCGGCGCCGCCGCGCCTCCGGCGGGCCGGTCGAGCAGACGTTCGAGGCGCTGGTGGGCCTGCAGCTCGACCAGGCGAAGGTGCGCGCGGCGGAGCGGCTGTGGCAGTCGCTCAGCGAGGCGCGCGGGATCGAGGGTCGCGAGGCGGTGTGGGCGCACCCGGACCTGATGCCGAGCGCGGCCGACCTGGAGCGCCCGGAGTCGTTCGCGACGGTCTCCGAGGCCCTGGAGGACCTGGACCTGTCGATGTTCGACCAGCTCGCGGTCAACGACCCGAAGGACGACGAGGACGGGCCGGAGAAGTAGGAGAGCCCCTGTAGGCAGGGCAGGACCGCGCGTCCGGCCGCCTCGGCGGTCGGTCCGGCGGGCCTCCGTCAGCGCGGGTCGCTGGCCTCGGCGTCGGCGATGCCCTCAAGGTAGCCGCGGGCGCGCTCGGCCTTGGAATAGCGTCCGACCATGTCCCAGAACGGCCGCGAGTGGTCGTGGTGGACCAGGTGGGCGAGTTCGTGGAGCAGGACGTAGTCGATGACCCACGACGGCATCATGGTGAGCCGGCGCGAGAGCCGGATCGAGCCGTCGGAGGGAGTGCACGAGCCCCAGCGGCGGTGCTGGTTGTCGACCCAGCGGACGCTCTCGGGGACGGCGCACTCGGGGTGCTCGGGGTAGTAGCGCCGGGCGAGCCTGACGGCCCGGTCCCGGAGTGCCGCGTCAGAGGCGCGGCCGTCTCTGGCCTCGCGTTGCTGGAGCCTCGCGAGCATGTGGTCGATCCATTCGCGCTCCTCGGTCTCCGAGAAAGCGTCGGGGATCATGACGACCACGCGGCCTCGTTCTTCATAGGCCGCTACGGTGGCACGGCGTCGGGGAGAGCGCCGTACTTCTACGGGGGGATGCACTTTGCGCGCCATGAACGCACACTAATCCGCGGGGGTGACAATCGCCTAACGCAGATGTCTCGATTGCGGCTTGCGTGGTGCTATGCCAAAAAAATCCCCTCGCCGATCTCCCGCATCGTGGGATCAGGCGAGGGGTGGACCTTCCGGTCAGCGATCACGAGGCCTTGCCGAGGATCCGATTCATCTTGGTGCCGCACACCGGGCACGTCCCCTTGGCCATCCGGCGGCCCGAGTCCGAGACGACGACGGTGCCCTCGAAGTCGCGCTTCTCGCGACACTTGACGCAGTACCCGTTGTATGTCTCCGTAGCAGTAGCCACTGGTACCCCCCATGTAGCGGCGGTCACTCTGTGCGACCGTTCAGCCTCAGAATGCCACAGATTTCACGCCTGTAAGCCCCGCCGCGCCGCTTCACCCGTGAGGGTGACCCACCGGGCGTCCCGGGGACCCCGGTGGCGCCTTCCGGGCCAGGCCTTCGGACTGCGGCTCTGAAAACCGGCCGGTCCGTGAGAGCATTGGGAACGTGAGCGACAGGCATGGACCCGCCCATTCGGGTGATGACCTCCCGCGCCGGGCGATCGTGCGGGGCATGAAGCTGGCCTCGCTCCCGCTGGGGCTGGCGGGCCGGGCGACGGTGGGCCTCGGCAAGCGCGTGACCGGGATGGCCGACGAGATCCTCGGCGAGCAGGCGCAGCGGCGCACCGCCGAGCACGTCTTCAGCGTGCTCGGGCAGCTCAAGGGCGGTGCGATGAAGCTCGGCCAGGCGCTGTCGATCTTCGAGGCGGCCCTCCCCGAGCACCTCGCCGCTCCCTACCGGCAGGCGCTGACGAAACTCCAGAACGCCGCTCCCCCGCTGCCGGTGGCGAGCGTCCACGGCGTCCTCGAACGCCAGATGGGCGCGGACTGGCGCGACCGGTTCGCCGAGTTCGACGACGCGCCCGCCGCGGCCGCGAGCATCGGCCAGGTGCACCGCGCGGTGTGGAAGGACGGGCGGCCCGTCGCCGTCAAGATCCAGTACCCGGGCGCGGGCGACGCGCTGCGCTCGGACCTGCGCCACCTCTCGCGCATCGCCCCGATGTTCAAGGTGCTGCAACCGAACTTCGACGTCAAGCGGATCACCGTGGAGCTGCGCGAGCGGCTCCTCGAAGAGCTCGACTACGAGCTGGAGGCCGCGACGCAGCAGCAGTTCGCGGACGCGTTCGCCGACGACCCGCTCATCTCGGTGCCCGCGGTCGTCCACGCGAGCCCCGAGGTGCTCGTCACCGAGTGGATCGCCGGGCGGCCCCTGTCGGACGTCATCGCGCACGGCACGCAGGAGGAGCGGGACGCGGCCGGGCTGCGGCTGGCGACGCTGCACTTCTCGGCGCCCAGGCGGGCCGGGCTCCTGCACGCCGACCCGCACCCGGGGAACTTCGCGATCGGCGAGGACGGGCGGCTCGTCGTCTACGACTTCGGCGCGACCGCGCGGCTCCCCGGCGGGATGCCGGTGCAGGTCGGGCGGCTCACGCGGCTGACGCTCGACAGCCGGGCCGACGAGGTCGTCGCGGGCCTGCGGGGCGAGGGCTTCGTGCCGCCGAACCTGGAGATCGACGCGAAGGCGATGCTCGACCTGCTCGTGCCGATGCTGGAGCCGATCGCGGGCGAGGAGTTCCAGTTCTCGCGCGAATGGCTGCGCAAGGAGAGCACCCGGATCACCGGGCAGGGCTCGGAGGCGTCGAAGCTGAACAAGCAGTTGAGCTTCCCGCCCGCGTACCTGCTCATCCACCGCGTGACGATGGGCTCGATCGGGGTGCTGTGCCAGCTGGGCGCGACCGCGAACTGGCGGGAGATCCTCATCGAGTGGCTGCCGGGCTTCGCCGATCCCGAAGGGACCGACCACAACCGGGTCTAGGAAAGGCAACGGAAAGGGCCCGCCCCCTCTCGGGGACGGGCCCTTTCAGCCAACGCGGTTGGTTCGCGGTCAATGCCTGCGGCGGCGGTGCTTCCCGCCCATCAGCTCGACCTGCTTGTAACCGGCTTCCTTCCAGAGGCTCCGCATGCGGAGACGTCCGAAGGCGAGGCTCGTCGGCGCCATGGGCCGGACCGCCTCGACCGCCTCCGTCAGGGAGGGTCCGAGGTCTTGAACGCCGACGTCACGCTTCAGGTGGCGGCTCAGGTAGTCGACGGTCATGACACCGCCACCCCCGCGAGCGCCAGTTCCTTCGTGCGCGCGGCGAGTTCCGCCTGCGCGGCCTGCTCGATGAGCGCGGCGTCCTTCCGGGGCCGGCCGCGGGGCCGCTTGCGGGCCACGACGTTCCCCTTCTCGAAGATCTCGCCGCCCCACACGCCCCAGGGCTCGTGGCGGTCGAGGGCGCCGGTCAGGCACTCCAGGCGCACCGGGCAGTCGGCGCACAGGGACTTGGCGAACTCCAGTTCGGTCGGCTGCTCCGAGAACCACAGGTCCGCGTCGTATTCACGGCAGGCGAGGTCGCTGCCGGTCTGGCGAGCCTGCTCGCGCAGCTCAGGCCCGATGAGGGTGTCGGTCATGGGCTCGGTCTCCTCTCTCGTGTCGATGGTCGGGTCGACGGTCGGTCGCATCAGTGCGGTGTGAGGACTCAATTGCTTCGCAATCTGTCTCGTGTTCTTCTACTGACGGGCCGCGACCTGGCGTTTCACGCCAAACAAAAAGGCCGCGATCCCGGTTGCGGGATTCGCGGCCTCGAGAGTTCCGAGTGGGCTCTACTCCTGTAAGCCCAACCGGTGGTGATCTCGAGGCGGTCTCCCGCGGGTGGCGCCGTGACGCTTCTTGGAGCCGGAGACCGGCTGCCAACCGAGGCCGGCGACTGCCGTGCCACGTCCGCGAAGGTTCACGGCGCCCATATCGGTGCTGTTGTTGTCAATCGTGTTGACGGTGCTCGGAGCCGTGGTGGTCAGGACGGCAACGGGCAGAGTGGTGCCACGGAACTGGGCGAAGACGGGCGCGATGTTGCGATAAACGGCAATGGCCGACTCGCGCACGCCGGCGCCGAGCTTGGTCTGCTGAGGTTCGCTGAGCAGCAACATCGTCTACCCCTCCTTTCCGGGTTCCATGGTCAACATTGGTCTTCATCTCCTACTTGCCGGGGCGTGAGGCGCACACCTCTCCCGGCTCCAGCAACGCTACGCCCGTCGTCCTCGGGAGCGCAACGTATTTTTCCGGGGATTTGAAAGAAAGTTTTTGCGCCCGCTTCGAGAAGTCACGACGCCTCCTGCGACAGGGCCACCGCGTCCTCGACCGAACCGCCGTTGACCAGGTGCAGCACCGCCGGTCCGTACTTGTCGAGCTTCGACTTCCCGATGCCGTGGAGGGCCGCCAACTCGCTGTCGGATGCCGGACAGCGCTCCGCGATTGCGATCAGCGTCACATCGGTGAAGACGGTGAAGGCCGGTTTCGCGTCGGCCTTGGCGACGCTGATGCGCCACTCGCGGAGGCGCTCGAACAGCTCCTCGTCCATGGTCGCCGGGCAGTCGGCGCAGTGGCCGAGCTTGCGGTCGCGCGCGTCGGTGAGCGGCTTGCCGCAGCCGGAGCAGTCGAGGACCTTCGCGGTCTTCTTGGTCGAGCGCGGCTTGGCGGCGCTGGGCTCGGGCGCCTTCGGAAAGCCGCCGAGGCCGAGGGGCGCGAGGAAGCGGCACAGGCGCCGCTCGCGGCCGCCGGAGTTGCGGGCGAGGCCGTAGGAGAGCTGGAGGCGCTCGCGGGCGCGGGTGATGCCGACGTAGAGCAGCCGCCGCTCCTCTTCGAGCGCGGTCTCGGTGCGGGCGAACGTGGTCGGGAGGGTGCCGTCGGCGAGGCCGACGAGGAACACCGCATCCCATTCGAGACCCTTGGCGGCGTGGAGGCTCGCGAGGGTGACGCCTTCGACGGCGGGGGCGTGCTGCTCGGAGGCGCGGCGGCCGAGCTCGGCGCAGAACGCGTCGAGGTCGGGGTCGGGGCCGTCGCGGTCGGGGTCGGCCCTGTGGTGTTCGAGGAACTGCTCCGAAAGCGACACGAGCGCGGCGACTGCTTCCCAGGCTTCGCGCTGGGCGCCGCCGGAGGGCGCGGCGTCGGCGCGCCAGCCGACCGCGTCGAGCGCGGCCGGGACGGCTTCGGCGAGGGGCAGCTGCGCGATGTCGGTCTTGGCGGCCGAGCGGAGCGCGATGACGGCCTGGCGGACCTCGGGCCGGTCGAAGAAGCGGGCCGCGCCGGTGACGACGGTCGGAACGCCGTAGGAGGCGAGCGCCTCCTCGTACGCCTGGGACTGGGCGTTGGTGCGGTAGAGGACCGCGATCTCCGAAGCGCTGGTGCCGTCACTGATGAGCTGGCGGCAGCGGCGGGCGATCATGTCCGCCTCCTCGGCCTCGTCGGCGAAGACCTCGGCGGTGACGGCCGGGCCGTCGGGCCTCTGACCGACCAGTTCGAGGCGCATCTTCGCTTCGCGGCCTTTGGATTCGCCGATGATCTGGTTGGCAAGGCCGACGACCTGCGGGGTGGAGCGGTAGTCGCGCACGAGGCGGACGAGCGCCGCGTCCTTGTGCTTGCGGGTGAAGTCGAGGAGGTACTTCGAGGTGGCGCCGGTGAAGGAGTAGATGGTCTGGCTGGCGTCGCCGACGACGGTGACGTCGTCGCGGTCGCCGAGCCAGGCGTCAAGGAGGCGCTGCTGAAGCGGGGTGACGTCCTGGTACTCGTCGACGACGAAGAACCGGTACTGGTTGCGGATCTGGTCGGCGGCGGCCTCGACGTCGGTGATGAGGTCGGCGGTGTACGCGAGGACGTCGGCGAAGTCCATGACCCCGGCTCGGCGCTTGGCCTCGATGTAGGCGGCGTAGACCTTCGCGACGTCCTCAGGCGCGGCGGGCGCGTCGCGGCCGAGCGCGGCGATGGCGCTGACGTAGTCGTCGGGGCCGATGAGAGTGGAGGCGGCCCATTCGATCTCGGTGGTGAGGTCGAAGTTCTTGGCGCGGGAGGTCTGGAGCCCGGCGCGCGCGGCGGCGATGGCGACGTACCGGAGGGTGGAGTCGACGAGCTCGGGGAGCTGGCCGCCGAAGCGGCGCGTGCCGAAGTAGCGGAGCTGGCGCAGCGCGGCGGAGTGGAAGGTGCGGGCGTTGACGCCGGCGACGCCGAGGCCGCGCAGGCGGTCGCGCATCTCGCCGGCGGCGCGGGCGGTGAAGGTCACGGCGGTGACGTGCTGGCCGCGGATGTCGCCGCGCAGGACGCGGTAGGCGATGCGGTGGGTGACGGCACGGGTCTTGCCGGTGCCGGCGCCGGCGAGGACGCAGACGGGCCCGGGGTCGGCGGTCACCGCCTCGCGCTGCTCAGGGTCGAGTCCGGAGAGGAGCAGGTGGATGGCCTCGTCGCGCGTGCTCATCCGGACAGTGTTCCAGAGGCGTCCGACGGAAACTCGGGCACTGCTCACTCGATTGGGGGGCAACGTGAGGAGGACCACGATCGGCGGAATGCCCGGGGGCGGTATCGCGTTACTGTCGATGGAGAAGGAGGATCGATGATCACCATGTACAGCACCACCTGGTGCGGCTACTGCCGGCGGCTGAAGTCGGCGCTCGACCGGGAGGGCCTCACCTACGAAGAGGTCAACATCGAGGAGGACCCGGCGGCCGCGGAGTTCGTCATGGGGGTCAACGGCGGCAACGCGACCGTCCCGACCGTGCGGTTCGCGGACGGCTCCGCGCTCACGAATCCCTCTCTGGCGCAGGTGAAAGAGAAGCTCGCCGCTTGACCTGTGCCACATGCCGAGACTATGGTCACGTTTAGGACACAAAGCCGGTACGATGCCCTATAGTTGACTCGTCAAGCTTGCTTAGCGACTTCGAGGGGTGGTCGCTAAGCATTCAGGCCCGGGATGGATCCGTCCCGGGCCTTTTCTCTGTCCCCTGGACCCTGGAGCCCTGAATGTCCTCACCCCGTGCCGCCCTCGGCGTCTCGCTCGTCCTCGCCGCCTCGCTGTTCTTCGGCCTGTGCGGCCCGTTCGGCAAGGTGGTCATCCAGGCCGGGCTCACCCCGATCCAGGTGACGTGGCTGCGCATCTGCGGAGTCGGGCTCCTGGCGATCGCCGTCGCGGCCGTGCCGCTGGTGCGGACCCTGCGCGGCGGGACGCGCCTGCCGTGGGGCGCCCTGGCCCTGTTCGGCCTCACCGCGATCGCCGCGGTCCAGGCCTTCTACTTCATCGCCGTCGAGCGGCTGCCCGTCGGCATCGCGCTGCTCCTGGAGTTCATGGGCCCGGTCGTGGTCGTCGCGTGGGTGCGGTTCGTGCGGCGCACGATCCTCCCCCGCTCGGCCGTCATCGGCGTGCTGCTGAGCATCGTCGGCCTGTGCATCGTCGTCGAGGTCTGGTCGGGGCTGCGCCTCGACGCGGTCGGCCTCGTCGCGGGCGCGGCGGCCGCGGCCTGCCAGGCCACGTACTTCCTCTCCGGCGAGAAGCTCACCGCGAAGGTGGACGTGCGCGTCCTCCTCGCGATCGGCTTCGCCGTCGGCGCGGTGCTCCTCGCCCCGTTCGCGGCCCCGTGGGCCCTCGACTGGTCGGTCCTGTCCGCGCCGGTCACCTTGGGCGGCATCGAGATGACGGGCGCGGCAAGCATCGGCGCGCTCGTGGTGTGCACGGCGGTCGCGTACGGGCTGGGACTGAGCGGCCTGCGGTTCGTGTCGGCCCCGGTCGCCGGCGGCATCGGGTACACCGAGGTCGTCGTGGCCTCGCTCGCGGCCTGGGCGCTGCTCGGCGAGGCGCTGACGGTGCCACAGATCATCGGCGGCCTCGTCGTCATCGCCGGGGTCTTCACCGCGCAGCGCGCGGTCGCCGCGAAGGAACCGGACGCGGCGGCGGAGGCCGAAGCCGCCGCCGTCACGAAGGTCTAAGCAACCTCTTCGAGCCAGTTCTCGATGAGGAAGCGCGCCACGGAGATCCGCACGGCGCTCGGGGTCGAGTCCTCCGTGTCGACCCACATCTGGCGGACCTCGTCGGCGGTGAACCAGCGCGCGTCCGCGATCTCCTCGGCCTGGAGCGCGAGCGTCTGCGCAGGGTCGGCGGTGGCCCGGTACGCGAGCATGAGCGAGCGCGGGTAGGGCCACGGCTGGCTGGAGACGTAGTCGAGACGGTCGAGGCGGATGCCGACCTCCTCGGCGACCTCGCGGTGGACCGCGGCCTCGGCGGACTCGCCGGGCTCGACGAACCCCGCGATGCACGCGTACCGGCCGTGCCGGGTGGACTGCGCCGGGGATCCGATCGTGTTCTGCGCGACCGCGGGCTTCGGCTGGCCGCCGTAGCGCTGGTGCTGCGCGAGCAGGACGCGGTCGGCGCCGTCGTCGATGAGGACGATCACGGCCGGGTCGGTGCGCGGGAAGACGGGGCGGCCGTTCGTGCCCGCGAGCTCCCAGCCGGCCATGCGGGCGCGGAGCGGCTCGCCGGTCGTCGGGTGGAACCGGTATGTGGCGTGCCAGTGGCCGATCCCGATGGCCTCCACGGCGATCGCGAGGTCGCGGCGGTCCCAGGTCGGCTTGATCCAGCGACAGGGGAGCCCTTCGGGGAGGTCGGCGAAGACCGCGAACACCGGCGGGTTCTCGCCGCCGAGGTAGACGCGCTCGCCGTCGGGGGCGGAGTCGGCGTCGTAGTAGCGCAGGCCGTCCTCGTCGGCGTCGATGCGCTCGCGCTCGGGGTCGCAGACGACGATCTGCGCCTTCTGCCATGCGTCGCCGAGCCATTCGTCGTCGCCGCGGTGGGCGGCGAACCGGTCGACCTCGTCGATCGCCAAGGGCGGGTGCATCATGGGGCCGCGATCTCCCCCAGCTCGGCGAGCGAGTCGCGGATCTCCGCGCCGTCGCCGAGGACGACGGTGACCGCGCGGTCGGGGTCGAGTTCGGCCGCGGCGACGCGCTGGACGTCGGCGGTCGTGACCTCGCGCAGGCGCTCTGAGTGCTCGGCGAGCCACGACAGCGGGAGGTCGCCGGCGGCAAGGACCGCGATGTAGTTCGCAACGCCCGCCTGGGTGGCGGTGGCGAGCTTGATGGACCCGAGCGCGTACCGGCGGGCCAGGTCGAGTTCCTCTGCGGCGGGCGGGTTCTCGGCCATCCCGCGCAGCTCGGCGCGGACCTCGGCGAGCGCGAGCGCGGTGACCTCGGTGGCGACGTCGACGGCGGCCATCTGGACCGAGCCGGCCGGGGAGTGGTCGACGCGCGAGCGCGGCGAGTACCCGTAGCCCTTCGTCTCGCGCAGGTTCATGACCAGGCGCGAGGTGAAGTAGCCGCCGAAGACGAGGTTGGTGAGGTGCTGCGCGGCGTTGTCGGGGTGGGTGCGGGCGACGGCGCGGTAGGCGACGCGGATCGCGGACTGGACCGAGCCGGGCCGGTCGACCAGGACCAGGGGCCCGGGGGCGAGGTCCGGGAGCGGCTCCATGGTGCGCGGCTCCCCGGCGCCGTTCCAGTCGCCGAGGGCCTTCTCGACGGCGGCCGCGGTGGCGTCGGTGTCGATGTCGCCGACGATGACGATGCGGGCGCCGGCGGGGTGGATGCGCGAGGCGTGCAGTGCGAGCACGGCCTGGCGCTGGACGCCGGCGACCTCGGCGGCGGTGGGCTGCTGGTGGCCGTACGGGTGGTCGCCCCACAGGCGCGCGTCGAGGACGCGGTTGACCTGGAAGTCCGGCTGCTGCTCGGCGACCGAGAGGCCGTCGATGATGCGGGAGCGCTCGACCTCGAAGGGCGCGTCGGGGTACTCGGCGGCCTTGAGGACGTCGCCGAGGGTCTCCAGGAGTTCGGGGAGGCCGGTGGCGAGGCTGTTGCCGGACACGGCGATCCGGTCAGGGTCGGCGCCGGCGCCGAGGGCGCCGCCGATGCCCTGGAGGCGGCGGGCGATGTCGGTCATCGACGCGGTCTCGGTGCCCGAGAACAGGGTCGAGGCGAGCAGGTCGGCCGCGGCGAGGTCGGTGTGCGCGGCCGGGATCGACAGGCGCACCTCGGCGAGCGGGACGCCGGGGCGGCGCGCGAGCAGCACCCGGAGGCCGTTCGGGAGGGTCCGCTCGACCGGGACCGGCAGGGACAGCGGGACCTCGGGTGCGAGACCGGGGACGGGAATGCTGCTCACTGGGCGCCTCCGGGGACGACTTCGAGGACGGCGCGGCGCCGCGGCGTGAGCGCGGCGGCCGCCTGTGCGACGGACTCGGCGGTGACCTCGCCGAGGAGCCCGGCGAACCGGGTCGACATGGCGGCGTCGCCGTGGAAGATCTCGGCGGTCGCGAGGCGGCGCGAGCGGCCCATGACCGAGTCGTCGCCGCGCAGCAGCTGGGCGGCGACGCGGGCCTTGACGCGGTCGAGCTCCTCCTCGTCGACGCCTTCGGCGACGCGGGCGAGTTCGTCGTCGACGGTCCCGAGGACGGCGTCGACGGAGGTGCCCGGCGGCAGGAACGCCTGCACGAGCATCACAGTGGGTCCGCGGGACGCGAACGGCTCGGCCATGAAGGTGCAGTGCGCGGCCACGGCGGTGGCGCTGCGGTCGGCGTGGATGAGGCGCTCGACGAGGCGGGACGCGTCGCCGTCGGTGAGCAGTTCGCCGAGGACGACGTACGGCAGGAACGCGTCGAGCTCGGTGACCGGGTCGGGCACGCGCCAGGCGGCGGCGACGGCCGGGAGGGTCGCGCGCTCGTCGGTGTAGGAGAGGCGGCGTTCGCCGTCGAGGTCGGGTTCGTCGAACGACGGGTGGACGGGCGCGGGGCGCGCCTCGACGTTCCCGAAGTGGCGTTCGACGAGGTCGCGGGCCTGTTCGAGGTCGAAGTCGCCGGCGACGGACAGGACCGCGTTCGAGGCCGGGTAGTAGGCGTCGAAGAAGGAGCGGGCGTCGTCGACGGTGGCGGCGTCGAGGTCGGTGAAGGCGCCGTAGCCGTCGTGGGAGTTCGCGAAGGTGTCGAACATGACCGGCGGGAGCTTGATCCACGGGAAGCCGCCGTAGGGGCGGTTGAGGACGTTGACCCGGATCTCCTCTTTGACGACGCTCACCTGGTTGGCGAGGTTCTCCTCGGTGATCGCGGGGCCCCGCATGCGGTCGGCCTCCAGGAACAGGGCGAGTTCGAGGCCGTTGGAGGGGAGGAGGTTGAAGTAGTCGGTGTAGTCGATGTGGGTCGAGCCGTTGAAGGTGCCGCCCGCGGACTGGACGTGCCGCATGTGCTCGGCCTTGCCGACGTTGTGGGAGCCCTGGAACATCATGTGCTCGAACAGGTGGGCGAATCCGGTGCGCCCTTCCGGCTCGGAGCGCATCCCCACGTCGTACACCACGGCGACGCCGACGACGGGCGCTCCGGGGTCCGGCGCGAGGACCACCCGCAGGCCGTTCGCGAGTCTGAACCGCTCGATCGCGAACGCCGGGGCGGGAATCGTCGCAACAGTCATGGCCGAACCCTATCTCAGCCTGGGCTCCGACTGCCGGACGCGGCGTTCGTCACAGCTTCTTGGATTCGGCACGAATTCCTGCTTGACTTCTAGGCTATGAACTCGCAGCACATCGAACGCCTCAGCGACGCCGACCGCGCCGCCGCGTCGTGCTGTCGAATGTGCGCCAGCTGAGGGCTCCTGCACCGCCGCGCCCCGAAGCGGCGATCACCCACAGCGAAAGCGACCTTTCCTCCTCATGGACTCCAGTCCCAGCATCCGCCTGTCCGGCGTCACGAAGCGCTTCGGCGACCTCGTCGCGCTCGACGACGTCTCCCTTGACGTCGCCCCTGGCGAGATCTTCGGCATCCTCGGCCGCTCCGGCGCCGGCAAGTCGACCCTGCTGCGCACCGCGAACCTCCTGACCCGCCCCGACGCGGGCACCGTGGAGGTCGACGGCCGGGACCTGACCGCGCTGCACGGCCGCGAGCTGCGCGCCGCCCGGTCGCAGACGGCGATGATCTTCCAGCACTTCAACCTCTTGTCCAACCGCAACGCGGAATCCAATGTGGCGCTTCCCTTGCGCTTCCGCGGCGTCAAGCGCGCCGTCCGCCGCGAGCGGGCCCTGGCGCTGCTCGACGTGGTCGGCCTGTCGGACAAGGCGAAGGCCTACCCGGGCCAGCTCTCCGGCGGCCAGCGCCAGCGCCTGGCGATCGCGCGGGCGCTCGCGTCCGAGCCTGCTGTTCTTCTCTCTGACGAGGCGACCAGCGCGCTCGATACGGACACGACGGACGAGATCCTCGACCTGCTCGCGCGGCTCAACCGCGACCTGGGGCTGACGATCCTGCTCATCACGCACGAGCTGGAGGTCATCACCCGGATCTGCCACCGTGCGGCGGTGATGGAGTCCGGGCGGTTCGCGGAGATCGGGAACGTCCCCGATCTGCTGGCCGACCCCGATTCGCGTCTGGGCGGGCAGGCGCGTCGCCTGGCCGCTCGCCTCCTGGGCGAGGAGGTGGCGCAGTGAACTCCACCGACCGGCTCGTCGAGCTGCTGACGGAAGCGTTCTGGGAGACCCTGCACATCGTCTCGGTCGCGGGGCTGTGGACGCTCGTGGGCGGGCTGCTGCTCGGCACGCTCCTGTACATCACGTCGAAGACGGGCCCGAAGCCGATCGCAGTGGTGAACGCGCCGCTGGGGCTCATCGTGAACATCGGGCGCAGCGCGCCGTTCGTGCTGCTGATGGTCGCAGTGGTTCCGTTGACGCGCTTGATCGCCGGGACGAGCATCGGCACGGAGGCGGCGATCGTGCCGCTGACGGTGGCGTCGATCCCGTTCTTCGCGCGCCTCGTCGAGGGCGCGCTCCTCGAAGTCCAGCCGGGCCTGATCGAAGCGGCCAGGGCGATGGGCGCGTCGACGCCGGCCCTGGTGTGGCGCGTGGTCCTCCCCGAGGCCACGCCGGGCCTGATCCGCGGTTTCACCGTCACGCTGGTCGCCGTCGTCTCATACTCGGCGATGGCCGGGATCGTGGGCGGCGGGGGCCTGGGCGACCTGGCGTACCGCTACGGCTACCAGCGCTTCGAGACCGAGTACATGATCTGGCCGCTGGTCATCCTCGTCGTGCTCGTGCAGCTCTTCCAGATCCTCGGCGACCGGTGCGCCCGCACCCTCGACCGCCGCTAGAGAAGTAATTTCCCTACCTATCCATAGGAGAAGACTATGTTCAACCGCCGTGCCCTCCTGGGCAGTTCCGTCGCCGCCGCCACCGCTCTGGCCCTGACCGCCTGCGGTTCGGACGAGGGGTCCGAGGCCACCGAGACGAACGGCACCGTCGTCGTCGCCGCGACCCCGGTCCCCCACGCCGACATCCTGAACTACATCGCCGAGAACCTGGCCGACGACGCCGGGCTGACGATCGAGGTGGAGGAGTTCACCGACTACGTGCAGCCGAACGTGGCGACCTCCGACGGCTCGGTGGACGCGAACTTCTTCCAGACCGAGCCCTACCTGGAGGAGTACAACACCGCCAACGGAACCGACCTGGTGACGGTGGCCGCGGTCCACATCGAGCCGCTGGGCCTGTACTCGGACAAGGTGGCCTCGCTTGAGGAGATCCCCGACGGCGCCCAGATCGCCATCCCCGGCGACGGCTCCAACGGCGGCCGCGCTCTGGCCCTCCTCGCCGACGCGGGCCTGATCACCCTCGCCGACGGCGTCGACGTGACCCTGGCCACCGAGGACGACATCGCGGAGAACCAGAAGAACATCGAGTTCGTCCCCCTCGAAGCCGCCCAGCTCGCCCTCTCCCTGCCCGACGTCGACGCCGCCGTCATCAACGGCAACTACGCCCTTGAGGCCGACCTCAGCCCCGCCGAGGACGCCCTCTACAGCGAGTCCCCCGACGGCAACCCGTACGCCAACTACCTGGTGACCACCGCCGCCAACGCCGACAACGAGGACATCCAGAAACTCGCCGAGCTCCTCCAGTCCGACGAGGTCAAGCAGTTCATCCTCGACACCTGGGCCGACGGCTCGGTCGTTCCGGCCTCTTGACCAGGCGCAACACCGGCCCCAACCCGGTTGCACCGGCCTTTCCGCGACACGTAAGATAGTTGCGGCCAGGCCGGGCGACCGGACGGGCCGAAGGGGTGTGGCGCAATTGGTAGCGCATCGGTCTCCAAAACCGAGGGTTGCAGGTTCGAGTCCTGTCGCCCCTGCAAGACCAGCATTATCCGAAAACCGGGTCGCAATGAGCGGCCCGGTTTTCGACGTTTCCGGCCTCAAATGATCGCGCCGCTCGGGCAGCAGCGGCGTGAACGGCGAGCTGATCTCATCCGCGCTTACCTTCGGCTCGCCGGTCACTTCATCGACGTAAACCAGCAGCCGTTTGAAGTACGACCTGTGGAAAGGCTTGTGGAAATCCTCCGGCAGCGCCTTCAGCAGCCGCCTCGGATCGTCCAACAGGCCCAGCAGCATCCTGATCGCCTCGCCGGCCCGCTCCACCTTCACGTCCCCGACTTCGTTCAACCGCTCCTCGACCGAGGCCAGCTCATCGCGGAGACGGCACATCTTGGCCTCCAGCCGATCCTGCGGCCACGCCGGATTGCCGACGAGATCGAAGAGCTGGTCCTGCTGCTCGACCAGTCGCCGATGCTCGGCCTCCAACTTCTTCCGAAGTGACGCCGTCAGCAACCCCTTCTCCCGCAACGCCTTGTCGACGGCCGCCCGCAGTTCCCCCGCGAGCGACGGCGGGACGTTCAAGGTCGCATAGTGCGCGCTGACGGCGGCCTCCATCTTCGCGACCGGCAGCCTCGGGGACTGGCAGTGCTTGTTCGCCCTACCGCTGCACAGGAAGTACGAGTACATGAGACCGCGTCGGTTCTTGACGGTGTCGAGGTAGAACCGCGTCCGACAGTTCGCGCACCACAGCAGCCCCTTCAACGGGTGGTCGTAGACCCGTTCGCGAGTACCTGCGCCGCGCTGGTTCACGAGCACGCTCTGAACCCTGTCGAACAGCTCCTGAGTGATCAGCGGTTCATGGCGACCGTCGTATTCCTTGCCCTTGAACACGACGCGGCCCAGATACCTGCGGTCGCGAAGCAGCCGCCCGATGGTCTCGATCGTGACCGGCCGACCGCTGGGCACGTCCTTCCTCGGACGGGTGCGAAGCCCCGCCTCCGTGACCGCTCGCTGGAGGTCCTTGAATCCGTACCGCCCCGTCGCGTAGAGCTCGAACATCATGGCGACGAACGGCGCCCGCTTGGGGTCGACCGCGATAGTCCTGACTTCGCGGCCGTCGACCTTCTCCCCCACGTTCAGGTACCCGAGCGGGGCGAGGCACGGGATACCACCGCGGGATGCCTTCGCGGCCAGCTTGTAAGCCACGTCCGCCCCAGACGCGCGCGACTGGTACTCGTTCACACCGTCGAGGATCGCGGCCACCAGATCACCGATGTAGCTGTCCTCGGTGTAATCCATGATCGAGACGAGCTGCACCCCGAGCTTCCGGAGCTCCCGCCGAGTGATCGCCGCATCGGTCGTATCGCGGTGCATGCGCGAGCGCGCGTAAACGATGATGGCGTCCACATCCTTGGAGTTGCGGACCCTCGCCATCATCTCCTGGAACTTCGGCCGGCCGTCAACGGTCATCCCCGATTTGCCGGGCTCAAGGTATTCGTCGAGGACCTCGAACCCGAGATCCTCGGCCTTCTGGAGGCACGCCTTGCGCTGCGCCGGAATGGAGTTCCCCTCGGGGTCGTAGTCGGTGTCGACTTGACTTCGAGAGGACACCCGCAGGTACAGCACCGCTCGCTTCTTCTTTGACGTCTCGCTCATGCGCCGTCGGCCTTCCGATCGTGCTCGTCGGTCTGGCACGCAGGTCTGGCTGCCGCAGGTTCGTCTTCCGCGATCAGGAGGGCCGCATCGACCAGGATTGCCGCTATCGAGGCAATGTCGATCTCTTCGCGGGGCTCCCCTACGACGCGAACCTTGGGCTCTCCGGTAA
This sequence comes from Glycomyces dulcitolivorans, assembly GCF_003265355.1. GTDB lineage: Bacteria > Actinomycetota > Actinomycetes > Mycobacteriales > Micromonosporaceae > Glycomyces > Glycomyces dulcitolivorans. The sequence continues at coordinate 24,297 of NZ_QFRW01000054.1, forward strand.
CCATGGGAGACATCGCGATTGACCAGGTATTTTACGTGCCGCTGCCACCGTATGCTGGGTTCGCGCACCTGTCGAGCGACCGGGAAATCGGCGCCTCCGGACAAGCTGACCGATCCGGATGAAGGGTGGAGCACAGCCAAGGCAGGGCAGCCTGAGACAAGGTGGTGAGATGCGGTCATGCAAGAGGCGTGTCTCGTCGACATCGCGATGCAGCCTGGACGACTAACAAGCGTATCCCGACGATCACAGAGAGTCAAGCCTCAGTCTCCGACCCTGGCATCGCCCTGGGACACGAGGTCCGTTGCCGTTGGATGACCATAGGTGTTTGCAGGGAACCCTATTCCTGCTCTGCACCGGCATCAACTGGAAACATCTGCCGCCCGAGCTCGGGTTCGGCTCCGGTATCACCTGTTGGCGGCGGTTCCGCCGCTGGTGCGAGGACGGGGGTCCTGGCCGCTGGGCATTCAGATTCCTTCGTCCTTGTTCACTGTTCTGGACACCGTTGCGACGGCCTTTGAGGCGAAGCGGGACACATTGACCATTCTGACTGCGAGCTCTCCCGCGAGGAGTGCCACCTGCTCACCTGAGCTCGCCGAAGCCCGCTGGATCAGTAACCTTGGCGAGCTTGGGGAGGCCCCGGTCTCAAGGTGGCTTCGGCCGTCGCTACGGCGCCCAGGCACGGATTCAGACCCGGTCTGAGGTGCCGCTGGGCAGCTTTTCCCTATAGCGTCTTACGGGGATATGTATATATTCGGGTTTCTACAACTAGCAGAAAATGCCACTCATCCTGCGAAAACACTTGGTTACTGGGCTCGGTGACGTGGAAGTAGCCGTGGAAGGGGGGATCTGGAAGCCCCAGCCTGGAAGCCCCGGTCCGGAAGGGGTGCAGGATCGAGATCGCAAAACGGCTGCGAGGCGGTCATTCGGAGGCGCACTGCGGATCTTCGCAGCGGCATCACAAGTCCCCGCACGCTGAACCACCGCTCGCATGTCGAGATCGTAGGTGGCCGGTAACCAAGCCAGTAACCTTCGCAAAGAGGCAGATTCCCTACCTGCTCGTTCCACTTCCAACAGCGGCAGGTTGAGCTCGAACGCTCCCGCCGGCAAAATGGATGCCAGTCCAGGCTGTATCAGTAGCAACGCCGTGCTCTACCCAAGCCGCCCCCAGCAAACGCCGCTGGCACCAAGAATCCGAAGCAATCCTGCTTTGAGAGCAATGATGCAGTCAGTTCTAACCGTTCCTAAAAATGCGGGGCCGACAGGTGTGCAACCTGGCTGGAGAACAGCTCGACGGATCGGTCTTCCTCGGATCACCTGGGGCCATTACAACCGCGGTGCCACGTTAATCACCATCGACGACAACGATCTCTGGCTCATTCCCTACGGACATTACACGCTCCGTGAAATCCTGCAGCGCAAGCTGAGGCACCTGGACGAAACGAATGACTGCTGGTTCCCTGCCTCAGGGTTCGCGGACCCCGAATAATCGTCGCGGTACTCCTGTAGTTAAAAGTGATCCATACCCGTCAAATATCAACTCACCGAACGAAGAATGATCTTGACGGCGTCCGAGACGGGGAGGTCACCGAATGTTGATACCCATTGATGATCCTCATGTTCGGTGAGGGTGATCGGTTCAGTTGTCGAGGTGGAGATGGTGAAGTTGAACTGGCGGGTGAGTTTGCCGCTGCTGCTGGTGTAGTCGAAGTGGCCGAGGTAGGTGGTGATCTCGGTGAGGTCTAGGCCGGTTTCTTCTTTGACTTCGCGGGTGAGGGCGGTGTCGAGGCGTTCGCCGGGGTCGACTTTGCCGCTGGGGAGTTCCCAGAGGCCGCCCATGAAGTCGTCGGCGGAGCGTTTGAGGAGGAGGACTCGGTCTTGGTCGTCGGTGATGACGGCGCCGACGACGAGTTGAATGATGCCGTCTTCGGCGGCTTGGGCGGTGAGTTTGTCGATGAGTTGGTCATCCATGCTGGGCTCCTGTCTCGATGAGATCGGTGTGGTGGGTGCTGACTTTGCGGAAGGCGTTGAGGTAGGCGTCGGCGGTGTGCTGGTCGTCCTCGCGGTGCCAGACGGGGAGCTTGATGGTGGTCGCGTGGAACGCTTCGGCTCGGGGGAACTGTCCTGGAGCATAGGCGAAGCGGCGGGAGAGGGCAGGGAAGAGCGGGCCGGGTTCTTGGAAGAGCGGCAGGAGGTTCAGTGGGCAGGTTGAGCCTGGTCGGTCGGCTTCGAGGGCGCCTTCGGCTTGGAGGGCTTCGAAGTAGCGGTTGAGCGGGAGGCCGTTGAGCTGGTCGGGGTGGTAGCGGAGGATCAGGCCGTACCAGGAGGAGCGGTCGTGCTCGGCGGGGATGATCGGTTCGATGCCGGGGATGTCGCTGAATTGGTCGCGGAGGTAGGTGGCGGTCTTGTCGCGGTCGGCGAGGTAGGTGTCGAGGTTGCCGAGTTGTTCGAGACCCATTGCGGCGGCGAGCGGGTGGATGCGGTGTTTGAGGCCCATGCCGGTCACGGCGTAGCGGGCGAGTGGGTCGGTCTTGGGGATCTCGTTGCGGCAGCGCTTGTTGTACTGGCCGTGGAGAAGTGCGCGGTAGTAGATCTCGGACTCGTCGGTGAGGAGGAAGCCTCCTTCGCCTGCGGAGAGGGGCTTGGGGCCGTTCATGCTGAAGGCCGCGGCGTCGCCGAACGAGCCGATCTTGCGGCCGGAGGCGGTGGCGCCGTGGGCGTGGGAACCGTCTTCGAAGAGGCGGAGGCCGTGGAGATCGGCGATGCGGCGAAGCTCGGTGACGTCGGCGGGTGTGCCCCACATGTGGGTGACGGCGATGGCTCTGGTGCGGTGGGTGATTCGGGTGAGGACGTCGGCCGGGTCGAGGTTGCCGCAGTCGTCGCACTCGGCGAGGACCGGTGTCGCGCCGAGGTGCAGGAGCGGCGTGACGGTGGCGAAGAAGGTGTATGTCGGGACGATGACCTCCATGCCGGGGCCGATGCCCGCAGTGGCGTACATCGAGTAGAGCGCTGCTGTACCTGAGCTTGTGAGAAGGGCATGACGGACGCCGAAGTACTCGGCGAGGGCGTCTTCGAGGTCGGCGATGACGCCGGAGCGGTCGTAGATCGAGACGGCGCAGTCGAGCTGGTCGGATACGGCTTTGCGGGTGGCGTCGGTGATCGGCGGCCAGGTGAAGTGCGGGCCGGGCCGATCGATGGCGGGTGTGCCGCCGAGGAGGGCGAGCGGGGAGGTCACAGGAGCTCCTTCGGGTTGATGGCGGTGCGCTGGCGGACGGACTCGTAGCAAGCGGTGATGAAGGCCAGGTGCGCGAGATGTTCGGCCGGGCCGCTCGGGTTGGTTCTGGTGCCGTTGATGACGCGGGCGAAGTGGTCGATCTGGGCGGTGGCCGCGGCCGGCCAGGACTGCTCGCGGGTGAGGGATTCGATGACGTCGCCGTGGTTGTCGAGGCGGCGGATGCGGCCGCGTTCGAGGGCGACGATGCCTTTGGAGCCGACCAGGCGGATCTGCTCGCTCTTGGGGCCGATAAATCGGGACAGGAGCGCGGAGCCGTAGAGGCCGGAGTCGTACGCGAAGTGGACGAGGGCGGTGTCCTCGGCGTCGTAGGCGCGGTCGGGCCGGGCGGAAGCGGAGGTGTCGGCGATGATCCGGTCGGGGAGGCCGAAGTACCAGAGGATCATGTCGACGAGGTGGTAGCCCATGTCGATGACGCAGCCGCCGCCGGCTTGCGCGATGCGGCCTCGCCAGCCTTCGGAGGGGTCCTCGATATGCAGCGTGTACTGGGCGTCGATGACGATCGGCGTGCCGATCTGGTCGGCGAGTTGGACGAAGCTGGAGTAGATCGGGTTGAAGCGCCGCTGCAGGGTGACCATCAGCTTGATCCCGGCGCCGTCGCAGATCGCGGCAAGTTCGCGCGCCTCTTCGAGACTGGTCGCGAACGGCTTCTCCTTGAGCACGTTCACGCCGTGCTCGGCGGCGCATTCGACGACGTCGCGGCCGACATGGTGCGGGACGCAGACGACGACCAGGTCGAGGGCTTCGGAGGCGAACATCTCGCGGTAGTCGCTGTAGCCCTTGACGTGCAGTTGGTACTGCAGCTCATGGATGACGTCGGGGTTGTCGTCGCAGATCGCGATGAGTTCGACGGCGGCTGAGGCGGCCAGGCCGGGAAGATGGTCTTCCCTGGCCTGCGCGCCGAGGCCGACGACTGCGGCTCTGAGTGTCATCGGGTCAGTCCTCTCGGGGGTCGAGTGACGGAGTTGGTGGGGTGGGCCGCCGCGCCCACCATGCGCGGCGGCCCAGGGGGCGGTGCCGCCGGAATCGCGGCACCTGGG
>NZ_QFRW01000054.1:28645-131630 GCF_003265355.1 Glycomyces dulcitolivorans
GGTTGCCCTGGGAGGCTCGTTCGGCCTCTCGTCGGCGGGCGCGCTGGAGATACCACTCCAGAGGCCGACGTGGTGCGGAGGCCGGAGGCTCGACGTCCCATTCGGGGCGCTTGCCCAGGACCAAGGCGAGTCCGTGGCCCGTCATCGCCGACGCTCGGTGTAGACGTGTGCCGCTCGGACCCGCTGGGCGTTGAGCCATGTCTTCGGGCGGCCGAGGTCGCCCGACCAGTTGACCTCGAAGCGGTTTTCGGCGTCGGTGATCGCGCCCGACGTTCGGTCGTCGGCCGAGAACAGCAGGATGAATCCGTCGCCGAGCCGGGGATCGATGTAGATCTCGACGTTGACGTGATCGTCGGTGGCCCAGAATCTGCAGAAGGTCATCCGGTCCGGAATCTGCAACTCGACAGTCAACGTCTCATCAGACACCATGCCGTCGTGAAGGCCGGTCTCGCCGTTCATCTCGACTCCCGTTTCGTTCGGCGGAGGCGGATCGGGAAACGGCGTGCGCGCCTAGGTGATCCGCCATTGCATCGACAGCGGTCCCGCTCCGCTGGAGTTCCGGCACAAGCTGTCACATGTGTAGCCTGGAGCAGGACATCAACGTGTTCAAGCACTTGAAACGGACAAGCCAACCCGTCCAATTGCTGGTCCGATTCGGACCGGATCGGAGGCGAAGTGCCGAAGCCACTCAAAGCTCAGGACCCTGGACGCAGTGTCGACGCGTGGGTCGGCGCCGAGCTGCGCCATCGCAGGTTGCAGGCCGGATTGAAGCAGGCGGAGCTCGCCGACTTCGCCAAGGTCGACCCCTCGCTCATCAGCAAACTGGAACTCGGGGTCCGCGGGCTGCAGGCCGACACCGCCCGCCGCCTTGATCAGGTGCTTCGCACCGAAGGCTTCTTCCAACGAGCCCTTCCGCTCGTCGAGCGGGAAAAGGACAAGCGCGCCGGCCAATCGGACAACCTCGCTGAAACGGCCTCTGATACAGGCGGAGCGCCCCTTCTCGGAGGCATGCTGGAGTCTCGCGTTTCTGGCGATGTCAAGGAGGGCAATGTGCATCGACGTGATCTGCTGGTCGCGGCAGTCGGCTTGACCGGACTCGCCGCCCAGGTGACGCAGTCCTTGGAGCAACGGCTCGAATTCTTCGAGCTGGACATCGACGACGATGCGCTGCAGCAAGTCGAACAAGCCGTCAAGGCACTCGCCCACAGCAATCGCCCCGCCGAGGAGACGCTGCAGTCCGCGCAGCAGGTGGCGGCTCGCGTTGCGGTCCTGGCCGACCGGACACGACGTCCCTCGAAGCTCACTGCCGCGCATCGATCCGCTGGGCAGCTGCATGCGCTCATGGCTTCGTCCGCGTTCGACCTCGGGGAATGGGACGCCTGCGACAGGATCAGCAGCGCGGCCCGCACTTACGCGTCGCTGGGCGAGGACGACTCACTCAGTGCCTGGGTGCTGGGGCTCCAGGCGTCGGCCGCGAACTGGCGGTCCGATCCCGATGCAGCGCTGGTCTTCCTGGAGGAGGCATCGCTGCTGGCTCCGAAGGGCGAACCGGCGCTTCGCGTTCGGGCGATCATGGCCCGCTCGTTCTCCCTGCTCGGCGACGTCGGCGCCCTGCGCAGGCTCCTCGGCGATATCGAAGCTGAGGGGACCCCGAACTCCGAGGACCCTCTGGCCGGCCGGATCGGCGGCGAATTCGCTTTCGGCGAGGCCAGGGCGGCGGCGTGCCTGGCGACCGCCTGCCTCGACTCCGGGCTGGGGGCCGAGAGCGAACGCTGGGCGACGCGGGCGCTCAAAGCCATGGACGCCACGCCATTCTCGAACCGGAGCGTTTCCCAGGTCGCCGGAGCCAGGATCGACCTGGCCGCCGCGCAACTGCTGTCCGGCCGGGCCGGTGAAGCGGTAGCGCTGCTGGAGTCGGTCATGAAGACCTCGCTGATCGGCAACGCCTCGATCGCGGGTCGGCTGCGTCGTGTCAGGGGCATGCTTGCCCATCAGCGATATCAACGGGATGATCGAGTCCGCACCGTCATCGAGGTGATCGATGGCTCCACCGGTGCCGACCAGAAGGGGTGACGACGTGCGACTGCTCGTCCTCGGAGGAAGCCAGTTCGTCGGGCGGGCGATCGTCGCCGAAGCGCTCGCACGCGGCTGGGACGTGACCACGTTCAACCGAGGCCGATCCGGTCTCGATCTGCCCGGCGTCGAGGCGGTTCGAGGCGACCGCGGAAACCGCGCCGACCTTGAGCGCCTGGCCGCATCCGGGACGTGGGACGCGGTGGTGGACTCCTCCGGTTACGTGCCCAGGAACGTCCTCGAAGTCGCACGCATCCTGCAGACGTCGGTGCAGCGGTACGTCTTCGTCTCGACCCTATCGGTCTACGAGGGGTGGCCGACGCAGCCGCTGACCGAGGAGTCGCCGGTCCTGCCGTGTCCGCCCGATGCCGACGAGACGTTCGGAACCAACACGGAGAACGGCCCCACGCAGTACGGCTACCAGAAGTCCGGCTGCGAGGCCGCGGTCCTGGAAGTGTTCGGGACCGCGAGGAGCACGCTCCTGCGCGCCGGCGTCGTGCTCGGCCCGCACGAGTACGTCGGTCGCCTCCCCTGGTGGTTGCAGCGCATCGCCCGCGGCGGGCGCGTCCTCGCCCCGGGCGACCCCGCGCGGAGCATCCAGCCGATCGACGTCAGGGACATCGCGGGCTTCGCGATCGATTCAGTCGCGAACGACGTCGAGGGGGAGTTCAATCTGACCGGATCGGGTGAGGCGACGTTCGCGGACTTCCTCGACGCCTGCGCGAAGGCGACCGGTGCCGCTCCTGAACTGGTCTGGACACCCGACGAGGTGCTGCTGGAGCACGGGGTGCGGCAGTGGTCGGAGCTGCCGCTGTGGCGGACCTCGCCGGGGACTTGGGATGTCAGCTCCGCGAAGGCGCGGGCCGTGGGCCTGGCAACGCGGCCGATCGCCGACACGGTCCGGGACACCTGGGAGTGGATGCGCGATGCAGCGCTCGAAGTGAACGACAGGTCGGCCGAGATCGGCATCGCACCCGAGAAGGAGCAGCGAATCCTCAACCGCTGACCCGCCTACCGGCGAAGCGACGTCCGGACGAAGATCGCCGGGGCGGGCTAGGCCGTGGGCACCTCGTCGGACACATAGCTGAACTCCGCCCTCACCGCTGTTGCGTCAGGGCCACTACGCCGATGTGTTGAAGCGATCCCGTCCGAGGTGCATACGATAGCCGCCATTCTCGTGGACGATCTCGCCTTCGACCTGCACGTTCCGATTGTCGCGGTGAGCCGCGACGGCGAGCTCGAAGTCCTCTTCGGTGATGAACACCCAGAGCGTCAGTTCCTCCTGCTCGTCTTCCCGGGACGCGACGCCCTTGATCTGGATGCGGCGGCGATTGGTCAACTCCTCGATGTGCAGGCTGATCACTCGACCCCGGACTACCGCAGGACCCGTGCGGGAGAGCCGTTCCAGACGCATCCCGAACGTGTGCAGTTCGGCGGCCATCCGGTCGGTGAAATGCAGCGGCACGCTCGCAGGCTGCCGGGTGTGGCCGAAGCCCCAGGTGAAAGCGATGTCGAACGGACGACTTCGGTCCTCGCCTCCGAGATCCGACAGCGCCTTGCAGAGATTGCCTGAGACGCCCTGTTCAGCAGGGTTGGGGATCCTGCCGTTCTCTGCCAGGGTCGTCGCCACGCCATGTGCCTTGACGACGGCCGCTTGAAGGTCGACCGCGACTTGATGATCGGAAGGCCCTTCCGGCTCGGGCACAAGTTCGGCGAGCAGGTTCGCAAGCGAATCCTCACTGGTCGAAGGGGGTTCGCAGATCTTGGTGGCGAAGATATAACTGCCCGGTTCGGTGAGGCAGAGCTGGACCCTGTCAAGGAGTGCCCCTACCGCCTCATTGGGTCTTTCGCGGTGAAACAGGCTTGGTCCCTCGAACGCGGTCCTGGCGCCGTCTCGCAAGACCTGATAGATCGCCTCAATCGCCTTGCGGCCGTGACTGAGCGGGATGGTGCCCGAAGGGGTCGCGGGCAGCAGCCGGAAGCGCTGCGTGTCCGCGCGCGGTTGAGCCAGCTCGGCGAGCAGCGTCGAGACGGGGCGGTCCTCGATCACGGCGATGTCGCCGACCGCTCGGCTCAGCAGCTTCTGGCCGGATGGGCTGTGCGGCTCTTGCGGCAGGAGCACCTGGTCGGACTCCGGCCCCCGCTCCCACACAGTCGTTCCACGCCAGGTCGCGACGGCGTTCCAGCGCTGGGCTTTCAGATAGGAGACGAGGACCTCGGGGTCAACCCGCTGATACTGTTCGTCCATCAGATTCCCCCTCTCGGCTGCTCTGACACAGTCGGGGCGAGACCCTTCGCGGCCCTATCGAAAAGCTCGGCCAGGGCATCGGCCGTGAGCAGGTTGGCGCGGGGCACCGACACCGTTCTGGTGGTGCTGCGGCGCACACCGTCGTTCTCGCCCTCCAGTGAAAGCCAATAGGTCGCCGCCCGAAGATGCAGCCCGGTTTCGGCGGCCACCGTGTATCTACTCTGCGACTTCGGAACTCTGACAAGGAAGAGATAGGCCGGCGGCCCTTGATAGTCGACCATGCTGAGATCTTCGAAGGCCCGGGCGTCGAGATCGTAACGCCAGAAATCGCCGACTTCCCTCAGAACGCTACAGCTTTTTACCTGCACGTCCAGGTATGGGGCCGTACGACGTTTGGCCCCACTTCTTCTGATCATGTAGTCGGTGCCGTCATCGCGCTTGAACTTCGCAAGATTGAGACCCGCCGCTATACAGAGCGCTTCGACGGCGATCTCGCCGAAATCACCTTGATGGTGGTTGCGGTTGATGCCCTCATAGAGCTCTGAGCCCGGCGACTGCGCCGACTGATCTTGAGACACCATCGCAACCTCAACTGAAGAAGGCAAGTCGCTCATACCCAGGCAAGGGGATGAGGAAGCGGCGGTCGAGGAATCGGTTGGCGCGTTCGCACGAAGTCTCCGAGGCCATGACGCAGCAATGGCAGGCGGCTCCATGCAGGAAGTCCTCGGGGGGCTTGGGCGTGCGTGCCGCGCAGAGCGGATCGGACGAGCAGCGCTCGGCCCGATAAAGACCGTGCTCGATGATCTTCAGCAGCCGGTTCGGCTCGCTCAACTGCACGAGGCCCCCGAGGGTGCCGTCGGAGTCCGAGGCGGTGGTGAGGACGACCAACCCGGCCGAGGCGGCCCGCCCTTCCGATTCCGGCCAGGCATAGAGCCGCTCGCTCAAACTGGCGGCTGAATAGCCGCAGGTGAGCGAGCACTCTCGGATGAGGATGTGGGCGAACGTGTGCAGCAGCCAGTACCTGGGCGGCTTCATCCGGGAACTCGGCTCGACCTTCTTGGCGGTCTCTGAGAACCTGTTGCGGAAATTCTGGTCATGGGACGCGACGTGTGCCTTCCACAGCGGACTGTCCTTGACCTTCCTCTCCCACTTCGAGACCCGGCTTTCGTCGAACTGAAGGAAGATCCCCTCGCCTCGGTCCTCGGTCGCCACCGTCCAATCCGGGCGCTCGCGAGTGAGCGGCACGAGCCGCTCCTCCAAGTCGGCGACCCGGTCCATGTCGTCAATGCGGGTGAAGCCGAGCAGCGCGTTGACCTTCCGCAAGCTCTCCACCGCCAGGACTCGGCCGAGGCTTCCACCCAGCCATTCGCGGTTCCAACTCCGCTCTGACAAAGTGAGGCCGCTTCTCACGTCGTCATGCCCGGGGCCGAGCGGATCCGCCTTGAGGAGGTACTCCCACTCGGGGACGAGAAGATCGACAGGATCCCACTCACCACGCCTCTTCTCCTGCTCCTCCTCCGGAACCGCCGGTGCCAGTGCCTCTTCAACGGCGGCGAGCAAGGTCTGGTCGTCGACCTCTTCCAGGTCGATGTGGGTCTTGAGAATCATCCGGATCAGCTTCGGGTTGCCGCGCAGCTCAGCGAGATCCTCTCCTTGTGCGTTCCACATCCGCATTGCCAGGCTGTCCGCTCGATCGGCCTCGGTCTGGGGCATGACGATGACGGACTGGGTCGCGCCGAACCATAGGTTCGAGGCGCCGATGAGCATCAGTTTGGGTTGCACTCCGCAGCCGCCGCGCTCAAACGTTCCGAGGTGCGGGTGCCGTCCTCGGCAGCGCGGGAGTTTCTCGGCGCCGGACTCGCCCTGGGCCTCGCTCATAGGACGCCTCTTGTCGCACTGCGTGCAGGCGATCGTGGCCGCCGCGCCCTTGCCCGCGGTACGGTCGGTCATCCGCAACTGCGGATGCTCGATCCCCGAGGGGCACGAATCCCCCCTGTGGATCCACCAGTCGTAGGGGAATTCGTCGAGGTGCCCGTCCTTGCATGCGAGCAGGTACCGGGCCGGGACGGCCGTCTGCGCGCTCGGCCTGCTCCGGGGCCGGTCGTGGCGGCCGTAGCATTTCTCGTGGTAGAACCGGGCCTGGTCCGGCCGGTGACGTTTCACGTTCACATAGGCGAACTGGCTGATCAATCCGAGGTTGTCGCAGCCGGTGCAGCGCAGCCATTGCGGGAACACGCGGGCGGGCACGCCGAGGTCCTTGCCTTCCTCGGATCCGGTGAACGCCACGGCCTGCCAGGGGAAAGGCCGGAGTTCGATCCTCGGCGATCTCAGTAGCACCGAGACCGCCTTGCGCAGCTGCGGCGCCTCGATGACCAGCGGGTCGCCGTCCCTCCTCGCCCAGATGCGGTTCCAGTCGTCGAGTCCGGAGGGCATGACGGTGAACTGAGGAAGGTCCATGACCGCTCCGGGCCCGTACGTGTACAGCAGGGACGAGGGACGACCCGACCCCACTTTCGCGTAGTTCCGCTTTCGGCCGGCGCTCCGCTCGACGTCGGCGTCGCCGAGAGGATCCAGGGTGCGGTCCTCCGGCACCTGTGCGAATCTCGACTGCGGGTCGGTCATGCCGATGCCCCTTTCGGCGGTCGCTGCGCCTCCCAGTCCGGGTCGTCCTCGCCCCGGTCGAAGAGGTTCTCCTTGATGGGGCTGACGAGCAGGTTGATCTCAGGCTGGACTTCGCGCATCGAGTTCGGCACCGTGAACGGTCCGATGTCCCTGCGGTCCGCCATCGACCGGGCGTTTTCGGGGCTGATCATCAACGAGCCCATTCGGGACTCGTCGCTCACGCGGTCGTAGACCAGCGCTCTGCGCTCCAGATGGAGCTGCTTGCGGCGTCTCAGCCAGTCGCCTAGCCGTTTCTCCAACCGGTCCCGGGCCCGGGTGGCGGTGTCGACGTCGCTCGCGCGGGCCACGCGATCGCACAGTACGTCGATGAGCCGCAGCACGAACTCCTGCTCAGTTTCGATGCGCCCCGCGCTCCGTTCAGGGGAGAGCCCGATGGGCCGGTCGGCCTGAAGCACGCGGGCGGCGCTGACGAGCACCCCGTCGAGCCCCCGGTCGAGGGAGGTCTGCGAGAACGGTGTCACCGACAGCGCCTCGACCTGGGAGTAGAACGTCTCGTGGTAGTGCCGGAAGGTCTCGAAATGCGCCAGGTCGCGTGGCCGAGCCCAGTTCCCAAGTGCCACTATGAGACCGGGGCGGCCCGGGTCGCGGCCGACACGTGAGGTCGCCTGGATGTACTCGGCGGTGTTCTTCGGCTGGCCCACCACCAGCATGAGCCCTAGCCTGGTGATGTCCACGCCGACTTGCAGCATCGATGTGGCCAGGACCGTATCGAGCGGCAGCCTGTCGCGCTGAGCGAGCGTCTTGCCCTGCCCGTACGCTCTCCCCCGTTCCCGTTTCGCCGTGGTTGAGTCGAAGGCCGGGTCGAAGGGCAACGCCATTTGGTCCAAAGAGGCTCCGACATCAGAGCTGGCGATTCGGGAGGTGAGTTCCGCGGCGTGCAGGTGCCCGCCCGCGGTGCCGGTGCGACGTGGCAGCTTCGACCACTCGCGGCCCTGCTGAAGCAGCGTTTGGATGTCGTCGCCGAGGAAGCGGGCCATGCCGGCCAGTTCTCTGGTGGCGCTGAAATAACCGACCAGGGTCATGTACGGGTCCGCCTCGTTCGCCTGCCCGGTGTTGAGCAGGAGCTGACCAGCGGCCATGAGGACTTCGGAAACCCGGATCTCGGCGCTGGTGAGCCGGACTCCGGTGGTCGACACCCCGATGTACCGGCGGCCGGGGGTCTTCTCGGTGACGGGCAGTTCCTTCGAGAAGTACGTGTCCCCCGCATCGATGACCTGCGGAGGGAAGATCGTCGTGCCCCGTCCGTACAGCGCCTTCACCTGGTCGGGGGCGTTGCGGGCGGTCGCGGTGGAGGCGACGAGCAAGGGCCGCACGAGCTTGCCGTCCGCGGTCACCCACTCGGCTGCGGTGTCCACTGCGGTCTCGAACAGGCCGACTGTGGTGCCGAGCGAACCGGTGATGAGGTGGAGCTCGTCCTGGATGACGAGGTCCGGGGGACGCAGTCGACCGACCGGGCGCACTCGTGCGGCGGGATGCGAGCCCTTCTGCGGGTGCCTCCCATTGCCGGTCACGTCGCAATTGGCGTAGTCGGCATGGACGTAGCCGTGCCGGTCGCAGTGCTTCGCGACGTACCCGAACAGCGAAGCGGCCTCGCCCTCGCGGGCGAGTCGCGCGAACTTGTCGACGGTGGCGATGACGAACGCCGGCGCCAGCCGGTAGATCTCCTCATCGACGGTGAGGACTGGGAGGCCCTCTTCGGCTTCACCGCCTTCGGAGAAGGGGCATTCGGCGAGCTCGTCTCCGCAGTAGACGCGGACCCGGCGTTCGATCGGGTCAGGCTTTACGTTGCTCAGCTCGATCTTCTCGCCGCACCAGGGGCAGCGTTGAATCTGGAGCACCGTCAGGCGGTGCGCGTCGCTCTTGCTGGTGACGGCCTTCTTGATGTCGTCGTTGGCCTCGTCGAACCGCTTGGGGCTCACGCTGGTGCCGACCCACAACCCGATCCGGAAGGGCTCCGTACCCCAGGTCTCGGTGTCGCCGAGCCGGACGGATTCGGCCGCGCAGATGAGGGCGGTGGCGCGTTGGAACTGCTGTGAGGTGAGCAGCCGCAGTGTGTATCGCATAATGACCGCGACACCGGCATTGCCGTTGAGAGGCCCCGCCTTTCTCTCTACCACTCCTTGAAGTCGTCGGATCGCGAACGTGAACGCCGCCAGGCCGAGGTATGCCTCGGTCTTGCCGCCGCCGGTGGGGAAGAACAGCAGTTGCGCCCGCGCGAGGTTCCCGGACCGGTTCTCCCAGGTCGGGTCGGTCATCATGTGGATCTGGGTGATGATGAACGCCAGCTGAAAGGTGCGCCAGTGGTGCGGGAACTCCCCTGCGAGCACCTGGTCGCGGGCTTCTTCTATCGAGACCGACAGATCCTCGGCGCGGATCGCGGCGACCTGCGACTGGATGCGCTGCGCGGCCATGGCCTGGTTCATGAATCGGAAGCAGCGCTGCGCGTCCGCGTCCGCGAGCAGGAATTCGAGGCCATCCGCGAGCTCCCTGTGGACCAGTTGGGCTTCGGCGACGGCGTCTATCGCCTCGTCTCGCAGGTGTGCAGGCAGTTCCGCCGCTTGCACTTCGCGATCGCCCAGCCAGGCACGGTAGCCGTCGACAATCGGGCGGAGCCCCGATGCCAGCTCGGTCGGTTCGGCCTTGGCGAGCTTCGACATGTCGAGCAGCACCCCGGAGACTTCCTGGGCGGCGGTCTGCGGGGTCTCGCAGACAGGCAGCCAAGTGGTCCAAACCCGCTTTGCCCGGCGGGCCCGAGCATCGCCTTCGGGGGCGAGGTCCCACTCGGTTTCCCAACCCGCAGAGCAGGTTCGGCCTTGCGCGAATTCGAGCCGGTTGCGGTATTGGAGGTCGAGCCTGCGGATCTCGCCGTCCGCGTCGGGTGTCCAATCGGCGTCGGTCACAAGGTCGCGGACCGGTAGGAACACGGATTCGCCGTTCGCCGACACTTCGAGCTTCGTCTGGTACATCCAGGCGTTGACCGGGATCTTCCGCGGCGTCTCGCGGTCGTTGCACAAGACGAGTTCGATGGCGGCGCGGCCGTGCGCGGGATCGTCGTAACGGTCGACATGGAGGGAAACTGTGTCCCGCAGGTGAAATTCTCTGGTTTCACCGTGGATCAGATCGGCCAGGCGGATCTCCGTCGGGATGTCGAAGTCCTCGCGCTTGTACCGACGACCGGACTTCGGATGCGGGGTCCGCTCTGTGCCTTCGCCGGCATCTCTGTGGACGTTGTAGACGCCCCAGGAGGCTCGGACTTCGAAGCGCTCCAGGTCGAGTGGCACCTGAAACCGCAGGCCCATCGATGCGGGAATCATGAGGCCGCGCTGCTGCGGGATGTCGTCGACGGTGTACTCGTCGGAATCGACGGAGCCATCATTCACACTCGCCATGGGTACACCGCGGCTGATCTCGGCGTCGGTCTCGTCGCCGATGTCCATCGCGGGATGGTCCTCGTCGGCGTCGGTCGGCGGCGTCTTGCCAGCCTCGATCTTGGACGGGGCGATCCGGCCGATGAGATATGCGGCGTCGGGGGTTCCGTCAAGGATTTCTTCTCTGGGGTTCTGCGGCTCACCGTTGAAGATGCCGCCGGCCGGACCGAGAAGTTCGCGCTCAAGGATGTCGGCGAGATTCTCGCGGGCGGTCCAGGACTTGCCGTCGGGAGGGAGCTTGATCTCGTAGGATGAACGGCCGTCGCCATTCGAGTCCACCGGCACGCGATTCATTCCTCATCTTCCTCTGCATCGACGGTGGGGGTCTCGCCTTGGAGGGCGGCTCTCCGGTGGTTCTCCTTGAGAAGCCGATCGAAGACCTCGACCCTGGCTTCTCTGGAGAGGGTGAATCGAGTCATTCGGCGGTATTCGTGGAAGCCGTGGTCGGGGTTAATGTCGGCCCAGTCGTAGGCAGCGAGGACAGCTCGGTCGAGCTCGACGTGAATCTCGCGGAGGCGGGCGACATCGGAGTCGATAGAGTGCCTGACCTCTGGGTCATTGACGAGGTTGTAGAGCTTGGTAAGGCCAAGACTGCGGCGAAGCATGATCTCTCGGCGCTCGGTGTCGAGGGTTCGACCGAACAAATGAAGGTTGTTGGATTCATTCGGAAATGGGAAATTCAAGAAGACATCAGAGGGCGTGTATCGAACGTCGGTGCGCATCGAAGATGCGTATTTGATCGCCCAGAGCTGATGCAGGCTTGAAGAGAAAACTGCCTGGTCAGAGTATGAGCAGGTGACAAATACTCCAACAGCATCACTAAAGACCTGCCCCGCCGGGACTCGCAATGGCATAACAGTGTTGCTTACTCGCGAAATAACCAACACTTCGTCAAAAGACTGGATAGCCTTTCGCAGAGCCGGACGCGATCGAAGGAATCTCCACCAAGGATAATCACGGACAGCTTTAGGTTTGCGCAAGCGCTCAGGTTTGACTACTTGCTCGACTCGCTCAAATGGCAACAAGAATTGAGCGGCCTCGAGTTCAGTCTTCTCATTGAAATCGATGACCCATCTTGAAGCCGAGTTGTCGGGGCGCTGGTTCAAGTCTTCGCCGTTGAGATACAGGAACAGAACTTCCCTATTCGAAGGGTCGGCCTCCATCCAAACAGCAGCTTCCTCTGGCTCGATCACGAACCCCAATCCCAGAACAATGCAGCCCTGGAACGCGATATTTGCGTTTTCGCTAAGTCTCTCTGGATGTCGCTCACGGCCTCTCGCAGGATCGAGCATAGGA
The DNA here is from genome assembly GCF_003265355.1 of Glycomyces dulcitolivorans. Taxonomy (GTDB): domain Bacteria; phylum Actinomycetota; class Actinomycetes; order Mycobacteriales; family Micromonosporaceae; genus Glycomyces; species Glycomyces dulcitolivorans. Next base: position 40,373 of record NZ_QFRW01000054.1, read on the forward strand.
ATAATCCAGTCGGTCGGCTTTTCATCAGCGATCCGCTTCACACCCTCGGAAACCGGACCGAATGTACCCCACACCGCCGCGAATTCGAGGTTCACGGTCTTGACCGGCCATCTTCGGCTTTGGATGGACCGTGTGATGGTGAAGCCGCCGGCTTCGAGCCGGTCGAGGCCGATTTCTCGGGTGTCACCTTGTGCGATCGTGTTGGTGGCAATCAGTCCGAGGTTTCCTGTCTCAGTCAACAACTGCTCCGCGCGCAGGAAGAAGTAAGCGACGAGGTCGGAACTACCTTTCTGGCCTCCGGCTAGTATGTTGACAAACCAGTCGCGAGTTGTCGTCCCAATCGCACCCGTAATTTTCTGGCCGCCCATGTACGGAGGGTTACCGACAACGGCATCGAAGCCGCCGTGATCAACCATCACGTCCGGAGCCGCCAGTACCCAGTGAAGCGGCTTCCACCTCTTGTAGTCAGTGTCAACCGTCGGCGTGAGTCCGGCTTCAAGAATATCGTCAAGCAGCGTGCGGTCGGCTTCACCCTTCTTCGGGTATGCCTGTCCCACAGCGATGCGAAGTCTCTCGTAAGCCTCCTTGAGCTTCTTGCCGGACTTTCCACCAAGCTGCAATCCGGCAGCGATCACGCCGTCCGCGATATCGGACAGCTTTTCGGTGAGTTCACGCTGGCGCACCACTTGCCGTCGCTTCGCCGCCGCAGAGCGCTGCGGATCCGAGTCGTCGACCTCGGTTGCGAGGTTGCGACGCAGGGTGGTTACCTTGATCAGGATGTCCTTGACGTTGACGCGGTCAACGAACTTGCCCGGGTTGTTGATCGCAATGTCGAACATCGTGTCGAGTTCGGTGTTATCCGGGTCGAGGCTGATCATCTCGATCTGCTTCGGATCGACGATGCCGAGCAGGGAGTTTCCGCAGAAGACCTTGTCGTCCACGAACGCAAACGGCAGGTCCGGGTCGAGGGAAACCAGCCACAACGACAGCTTGCACATCTCGACTGCCAGCGGGTTGATGTCGGCGCCATACAGGCATCGGGAGACGACCTTGCGGATCGCCCGGATCTCCAGCTCGTGCCCCACCCTGGGGGTGGGCTCCTCCTTCTGCCACGCCTCGATGAGCCTGGCCGCAAGGTACCGGGCAGCCGCGACCAGGAATGCCCCTGAGCCGCACGCGATGTCGACGATCTTGAGGTCCAAGATCTCATCGCTGTCGAGCAATATCCATTGCGTCGAGTCGTCAGTCTGGTGCGGGCCCGGCCGGTACACCAGCGGCTCCAGCGCATATCTGACGACTTCCTCCGCGAGGTCTTTCGGCGTGTAGTGCGCGCCCGCGTTGGCCCGCGACGGGGTCTCAACCACGATGACACCGCCGGGCATCACCACCAGCGGCCAGCCGCGGAGGTCGCGACGAATGACGCCGATGAAGGGCCGCAACCGCTCCTGGAGCCGGGGGTCCATCGTGACAGCGCGAATCGCGGTCTCGACGTCCTCGGCCCCCGCCTTGAGCACCTTCGTCAGCGCGTTCGCGCTCGGCGGCTCGGAGGCCTTCTGGTTGTCTCTGGCCCATTTGATGATCGCGGCGGCGAGCTCGGCTTCACCGGAGTGCTTCGCGCCGAGCGCTTCGAGAACGCTCAGAGGGATCTCAGGCTCGGCGCCGGCCTTGCCGACGAGACCGACGGTGACCTCCTCGACATTGGCGGCCGAGTAGCCGAGCAGGCCTTCGTAGATGTAACCGATCTGCTCGACGTCGATCTCACGGAAGGAGATCCGCATCGTCTCGCCCTTGACTTCGGGCTTTTGGACGGCTTGGAGCACTTCGAGCATGACCCGGTCGGAGACGGTGACGGCCAGGCCGTTGCGGCCGGCTTTGGTGAGGAACGCGGTCCGCTTGGGGTCGAAGAGGGATCCACCGTAAGCGGGCAGGCGCAGGTTCTCGAAGACCGCGCCTTCGTACAGCGCCCGTGACGTCGCCAGGAGCCGATGCCAGGTGATGTAGGTGCCGCCGAGGGCGCCGTGCCCTTCGTCCCGGGCCCTCTGGTCGAGCAGTTCGAACCGGTCCGAGAGACCGTATCCGGAGGCGAAGAGCTCGTTCTGAGGGAGGAGCCCGCGTTCTTCGGCGAACAGCAGGAAGACCACGCGCATCATGACGGTGACCGCGGCCTGGTAGACAGTATCGCGTTCCGCCGGAAGCGGATCGGGTTCGCCGTTGTCGAGGGCGCGCAGCGCCGACTCAGAGAACGACTGCACCAGCAGCTCGACTGCTTGGCGGACATGCACGCCGAGGGCTTCGGTGATGTCGGCGGCATCGGCGACCGATTCGATGAAGAGTTCGCTGAGCCGGTCGGCGGCTCTGCCGCCGATGAGGTGCTGGCGGCTCAGGAGCTTCGCGAATGCTGCGATCGCCTGGGGCTCTTCGATCCACAGGTGCGCGTCGGTAATGCCCGAGGCGGTTCGAAGGTTCGGCTGGGCGCTGACGACGGCCCACCAGCGCCCGTCGGTGACGACACCGATCGGTACGTCAGAGGTGCGCAGGAGTTCGCTCATCCGGTCGATCGGGCTGGCGTTCCAGCCGTCTGTGAATGCGTCGCGGAGTGACTCGACGGGGTCGCATACGAGGGTGAGCGCCCCGATTTGCCCGCCGCGGACGAGCCCGCCGCTCGGGGTGACGATCACGGAACGGTTCGGGGACTTCACCTCGATTTCGGCGAGCGCGGCCGAGTCTGCGGCGGCATACGAAGCGCCCCAGCCGAAGAGGTCGCGGATGACGGTCTCGACCCAGGTGTCGCGGGCTTCGCGGTAGTGGTCGAGTGAGGCTTCGTCCTTTTCGCGGTCGAACCGGTCCCAGGCGGCCTCGAAGGCGGGGAGGGCCGCCCGAAGTGACGCGCGGGGTTCAGCGGCGATCGCGGGGATGCCGGCCGGCCAGACGCGTTTGAGCACTGGCAACGATAGGAAGGGGCCCTCGGCTTCGACCAGGTCAAGCCAGAGGCGGTGCAGCTCTTCGGGTTTGACGGGTCGGCGTTGCTTCATCGGCGCGCCTTCGACCGCTCGGCGTCCTCAGGTGTCAGCGCGAAGATCACGGCCGCTCCGGTCAGATGCGGCTGGACATCCGTGTACCGGGCTTCGATCGCGGCGCGTTCGAGTTCTTTCTGCCGGTCGAGGTCGTGCAGCCGGTCCTCCATGGCCCGCAGGTCTGCTCGCAGCTGCTTCTCCTGCTCCCTGTCCAGGTCGGCTTCGCCGCGGTGGTCGACGCCGAAGAGGGCTTCGGACTGCTCTTTTAGTGCCCGCCCCAACCGGCCCACCGAGTCGTTGAGGTTGGCCCGGAACGCTTTGAAGATCTCCTCGGAGCGGTCGAGGTCGGCGTCTTTGCGTTTGCCCAAGTCGGCCTGGACCTGTTCTCTGCGCTTCCTGGCCTTGTCCTTCATCGCGTCGAGCAGTCTGGTGCGGAGCCGGGAGTCCTCCGCGTTCCAGTTCTCGGCGAGCGCGGCCAAGACGGCGGGCTCGGCCAGGCGCAATCGTTCCCGGTCGAGCGCCTGGTCGAGCGCCTGCTCGGTCCGGGCCTGCGCCAGCGGCCTGCCATTGAGGCGAAGGCCAGTGAGGAACACCTCCTCGTGCAGCCGCAGGCCGCCGCGACCGACGAGGACCAAACGCCCCATGGCCGCGACGCAGGATTCGTCGAGTCCTTCGACGACGGTGGCGGTCACCCGGTGCAGGAGGGAGTCGCCACCGAAGAGTTCGGCCCGCAGGAACCGGGTAGCCCGCTGCATGACGGCATGGCCGAGGTGGAGGTAGACAACGTCGGGGCGTGCGGCCGCGATCTTGCCGTTGAAGGTGATCGGTCGAGGGTTGTCGGGGTCGAGACGTGTGGCGAGCCCGGCGAGCGTCGGCTGCCAGGACGCGTCGAGTCGCGGGATGCGGAAGAGGCCGTCGACGTCGGTGGCTTCGTCACCGGAGTGGTTCTCCACCGGGATCAGCGCGGGCTGGCCGCTCAGTTCGAACGCAGTGTCGATGACGCGGCGCGCGTTCGCCGACGTCCAGTGCATGGCCGCCCGGGTCCGCTCGTGGTCGTCGGAGAGCCTGGCCAGTTCGCGATTCAGTTCAGCGCTGCCCGCAAGCGCCCGACCGATGACTTCGCTGCCGATCTCCGGTGCGACCTTGGCCCTCTTGCGGTTCGGCGTGGAAGCGAAGTGGCCCTCGACCTCAGCATCGATGTCGGCGACCTGGTTGACGGAACCGAGATCGGCAGCGACGGTACCGACCTTTTCGGCGATACGGCCCATGAAGTCGGCGTCAGCGGCATAGGTCGTGGAAGTCTGCACGGGCCGGAACTGGCGGATCTCCGGAGTGTGCGGCTGCCCGTACCGGTCGATCCGGCCGATGCGCTGTTCGAGGCGGGAGGGGTTGAACGGAATATCGTAATTGACGAGCCGGTGGCAGTGCGCCTGCAAGTCGATGCCCTCGCCGGCGGAGTCGGTCGCGAGCAGCACCCGGACCCGGTCCTTCTCCGGCCGGGCCGAGAAGCGGGCCCGGATCTGCTCGCGGTCCTCGTGCGGGGTCGACCCCTGTATGACGGCAAGCCGGTCACCGAACCCGGCCTGCTCCAGGTTCCCCTTGATCCAGTCGACGGTCGCGGCGTACTCGGAGAAGACGACGACCCGTTCGTCGTTCCATCGCTTCCCGTCCGGGCGACAGACGGCGTCAAGGTAGCCGATCAGAGCAGAGAGCTTCGAGTCGGGACGATGCTGGAACCCCCGTCCCCATTGGACGAGCGAATCGATCTCGGCCCTGGAGGCCGCCGACAGCGGGGCGCTGGCTTTACCCGCGCGCAGCGTCTCCGCCTCAGGATGGTCGGCCTCTCCTTCCTCCTCGTCGGCCTGGCCCGAGCCGAGCACGTCCTGGAAGTAGTCCTTGTTCTCGTCGAACCTGCCCGCCGGAGACCCGTCGGCGAACTGCTGCAAGGTCAAGGCGAATGACCACGGGCTGGACAGGAACCGCTTCTTGAGGAGCATCGACATGATGTCCCCGGCGCGGCCCTTGCCGTTCCGGCGGGCGGATGCGGTGAGGATCCGCTCCAACTCCGCGAAGTGCTCCTGCTCATCGGCGGTAGGGTCGAAATGGATGGACTCCAGTCTGCGGGGCTTAAAATCCTTCTCTTTGATCTGCGTCTTGAGACGCCGGACGGCGACCTCTGCGAGCGCGTTCTCATCGAGGTTGGCGCCGCGCGCGAACCGGCGGTCGTCGATCATCTCCAAGAGGGCGGTGAACGACTCGCTGTAGCCGTTGTGCGGGGTGGCCGAGAGGAACAGCCGGTGCTCGCACTTCTCGGCGAGCGCCCGCGTGGCGGTCGTCCGCTGGCTGTCCACCGCGTAGCCACGAGCTCCCGCGACGGTATTGGGACTTGCGGGGGCGACGTGGTGGGCTTCGTCGACGACCAGGGCGTCGAAGGCGTATCGGCGTCCGTCCTCATCGGCGCGAGTGTCGGCGTAGATCTCGCGGAGGAGGCGCTGGGCCCGGATCGTCGGAAGCCACGGCATGCTCACGATGACCCGGGGGAAAAGCCGGAACGGATTCGCGGCCAGGCCGTGGCTGCGCCTGATCCGCGCCATGAGGGCGCTGTCAACGATCGTGAAGTCGAGACCGAACTTGTCGCGCATCTCGTCCTGCCATTTCAGCCGCAGGCTGGGCGGGCACACGACGATGACGGACTTGGCGCGCTGGCGGAGCAGGAGTTCCTGGACGACCAGGCCGGCTTCCACGGTTTTTCCCAGACCGACGTCGTCCGAAAGAAGTAGGTTTGTCCGGGATGAGTTGAGGGCGCGACGCAGGGGTTCGAGCTGGTAGGCCTCGATGTTCACCCCGGAGCGGAAGGGCGACTGGTAGGCGTCGGAGCGGGCGGAGGTGACGGTGCCCCAGCGGACGGCGTCGACGAAGGCCGCGAGCCGGTTGGGATCATCGAACGTCTCGGGGCTGAGGCTCTCGCGCAGTCCGTGCGCCTGGAGCAGTCCGTGGCCCACTTCGATCTCCCAGACGACCCGCAGCTCGGAGCCCAGCTGGTCCTCGGAGAGGGATTGCAGACCGACGACCTGGGTCGTTCTCAGCGGAGGCCCGGACCCGGGCACCGCGGGGGCGGGCTGCTCTCGGACGTCGGTCACGGCCCAGGTCGATCCGCGGACCGAAACCACCTGGCCGAGTTCGGGGATCTCGGCCTGCATGTCGGTATGGAGATGTTCTGCCGCCTGATTCGCCACGGGGCCGCTCCTTCAGGATCACCGCAGGCCGGCAGGGCGTTCGAGGGGAAGCGAAGCCGTTTCCAGACCCGCGGTCGATTTTAACAAGAACAGCAGGAATGAAGAACCCCTCAGTTACAGAAAGATGCGACACCGTGACCGATGGCAGGGTGAGGACCGCCTTCTCGATCTTGTTGCAACCAAGCGGGTCCCGTCGTTCGAGATCACGCGCCGTACCCCTCGGAAGCGCGGCAGCGCCGAGTTCCCGACGCTCCCGCGGGTTCAGCCGTCGCACTCCTTGAACATGTGGTCCTTCAATCTCCAGAGGTCGATGGCGTGGTCGAGGACGGCGAGGGTTCGGGTCGGGTCGCCTTGGCGGATCCAGGCGAGGCCCGTCGGAGCGGGGACCAGGCGCGGGAGGCCGTCGAGGTGGGTGACTCGGCCGAGGAGCGTGTTCTCCATGTCGGCGAACGTGACGCGCAGGCTCGGCTGGTGCCAGACCCACGCGAAGCTGAGGCCGGCCTGGTCTACTTCGGCCATGCCGAGGACGGGGAGCCGGTCGATGAAGTGAAGGGTCATCCGTCGACCTCCGCTTCGTGGCGGGCAGCGTGGGCCCAGATCTGGGCGGCGTGGTGCTTCGCCGTGCGGCGCAGCTCGGCGGGCCATTCGGCGCGGTAGAGGTGGAGTCTGGCGAAGCGGGAGCCGATCCGGTTGATGTAGCCCAGGTCAACGGCCGGTTCGGGTGCGATGCGCCGCAACCGGACCGAGGTGGTGGAGCCGCCGGCGAGCTGGTAGACCTCGATGCGGCGGTGTTCGAGGGTGAAGCGGCCCAGGACGATGCGTTCCGGATTCATGCCGCACCGCCCCACGAGAAGCCGATGAGGGTGGTGAGGACGTCGCGGAGCGGGTCGGAGTTGATCTTCGAGGCGAGCAGCTTCACCGCCGAGCGGCGCTTGGGGCAGCCGTGGGCGCCCACTTGTGGTTGCACCACTCGCAGCGCAGGCGGCCGAGACCGAACCAGGTCCGGTAGGGCTTGTGGAGTTCGAGGTCGATTTTGACCGAGGCCGGGACCGGGTCATGGCGTACGCTGAACGAGACCACGAGAGGTCTCCTCTCTGGTAAGGGGCGGGCCGCCGGATTTCTGCCAAGATGCTCAGGCGGCCCGCCGCGTTTCGTATTCAGTTGGTTCTCTGCGACGCGTGATACACGCGTGCTGAAACTGTTCCACGTCCTTTCGCCGTTTTCAAGGCACGACACGCCGCTTGGACCAATGCGTCTAGTTCGGTCGGCCCTTCCACGCCTGGCGGGTCTTCCTCTCCGCCAACGGCGTTGGCGACATCACACTCGCAGGCCGCTCAGCAGCGGGTTCGCGTCTCCGCTGTAGACCAGTGCGAGCTGATCGCGTGCCCTTGTGGCCGTGACGAACAGAAGCGAGCGCGCCCGCTGCGCCTTTCTCGTCCCAGTGGCCTTGTCGTCATCGTCGGCGGGGCGCAGGTGCCAGGGCGGGAAGTGGGCCTCGCCGAGCCCGAAGCAGGCCACGTACTGGAATTCGAGGCCCTTCATCTGGAGCATCGTCTCGATGCAGACGCGCCCTTCTTCTTCGCGCGCAGCCTCATTGAGCTTGCTGACGTGGATGCCCGCGCGCTCCAGCGCCAACCTCGCGGCCTTCACGAGTTCGTTGGCTGGGGCCGCAATGCCGATGTCACCCATGGGGTTCGCGGCGCGCCAGTCCCGGACCAGGCTCACCACCAGGTCGAGCTCATCGCCCGAGCGCGGGACCGCTTCGACCTCGACGCGTCCGCCGCTGAGCACCGACCGGTACCCGGCGAGCGTGTCGTTGTCCTCGTCGAAGTCCTCGTAGGCCTCTTCACCGAGGAAGCCTACGGTGCGACTGAGGATCTCCCGGCTGGTGCGGTAATTGAGCCTGAGGCGGGAGGAACGGCCCCGGATGTTGATGCCGAGTCCCGAGAGGACGATCGGTTTCTGGTAGAGGCGCTGGTGCGCGTCGGAGGCGAGGAACAGGTCGTTCGGGCCTTCAGGAACCATGGAGCGCAGCATCCGCCAGTGCTGCGGATTGAGGTCCTGCGCCTCGTCGACCAGGATGTGCGCGTAGGGGAACTCCCCCGCAAGGGCCTGCTCCTCGGCGTGTCCGGCCGCGGTGGCGGCGATCTTGCCCCACGTGGTCTTGTCTTCGCGTTCGAGCAGCGCCTCGAATCGGCGGGTGAGCTCCCAGACGGCGCTTCGCTCGGCCCGGCCGAGTCTGCGGCCCCGGCCGCGACGCGGGGCCTGGAGGTACTCGCCCCGTTCGCGCAGTCCGAGGGCAAGGACCACATCGTCGTACTCGTCCTGGAGGAACGAGGGGCTGAAGCCGTCCGCGATCTCGCCGGCCTGCTCGATCGACTCCGCCCACAGGCGTTTGGCCTCAGTCTCGCCGACGCGGTCGCGGGTCTCCCGCACCTCCCCCGTGGCCTCCTTGGCGAGGGAGTTCGCGAGGGCGTCCACATGGATCACGTCTATGAGGTCGGCGGTCTGCTTGCCGCCCAATGCCTTGATCTTGGACTCGATGTCCGCGGCAAGCGCCTTGTTGAAGGTGGCCACGAGGATGCGCCCGGTGAGTCCGGGACGCCGGGACAGTTCGCGGGCGCGGTGGATGACCACCACCGTCTTGCCGGTCCCCGGGCCGCCAGAGATGCGGGCCGGACCGCTGTAGTCCTTGGTGGCCGCCGCCTTCTGGTCGGGGTGGAGGAACAACCGCCACTTGGACCAATCCTCGGCGAGGATGGCGTCGAGCACGGCGTCGGAGGAGGCCATGCGGTCGGCGCTGCGGGTCAGCGCCTCGCTGAAGTCCTTGACGGGCTTACCGACCGAAGGCTCGGTGATCTCGTCGTACACCTGGTCGTACGTCATGCCGAGCAGCAGCGATTCGAGGACCTTGTGGGACAGGCCGGTGGTGTCGGAGAGAAACGCTTCGGCGTCCTCTTCGGTTTTGAGGGCGCGTACGGACGGGATGAAGCCCTCGTTGACGCCCAGTTCGATGAGCTGGGCGTCGGTCCATGCCTGGAACGGGCCGCCTTCGTCCACCGGGGCGGTGCGGCCGGGGGTCGGGTACTGCGACTTCGCGTCGGAGGATCCCTCGGGAACGACGGTATACTCGATGCGGCCGTCAGTCACACTGTAGGTGAACAGGGTCCGCTTGACCTCCTCGTACACTTCGTGCCCGCCGACGCGGACCAGGGTCCAGACCCGGCCCTGCGCGGGCAGGAAGATCGCCCGGATGCCCTGGTCGACCCGGGCCGAGGCCAGCTCCTGGGTACCGGCGTGCAGTTTCTCCAGGTGCAGGCCCGGGTGCTTGTAGTTCTCCTGGAACTTTCCTTGGAAAGCGGCGAATTTTGCGCCGAATCCCCTGTCGCCCTTGCAGAGTCGCTTGATGTCCTGGACCGCCGAGTCCTCGATGAGGATTCGGGCGCTGTTGTCGCTCATGCGGGGTTCTCCTCAGTGGATGCGGACCGGTCGCCGGTCAGGAGGCTCAGCAGCTCTTCACGGTCCCATTCGGACATGGCGGCCGCGTGCCAACCTGCATTGCGGTACTCGATGACAGCGGCGCTGCTGTCGAGGCGTCCGACGGGATCGGGGAACACCGCCACGAGCTTGTCGGGCCAGGCCAGTTCGGCGGGGATGCCGCCGACGTGCTCGTCACCGATCTCCGGCATGGCGGCTCCGTCGGCCAGGAGCGCCGCCGCGTAGTCGTGCATGCCCACGCCTTCGATGTCGTCGAGCAGCGGCGAACCCCTGAAGGACACGTCGATCGAGCCGGAAGCGCCCGGCTCACGCGGCACCTGGGTGACCGGCATCCCGGTGGCGCGCAGGGTGAACCCGTCCTCCGGCGAAAGGAACTGGAGTGCGTTCGCCCAGCGCAGCCACAGCCGCCAGGACTCGCGGTAGGCGTCGATCGACGCACCGTCGACATCGGGGTCGTCGTCGAAGCGGACCTGCGCGCTCACACGTGCCGTCCGAGGGTCCATGCCGCTGAAGCCCACGGCGATCCGGAAGTACGGCGACTCGCCGACCACGGCCATGCCCCCGGTCCCGGGTTCGGGTTCCTCGCCTTGCGCCAGCGCTGCGACGGCCGCTTCCATCGACTCCGGGTCGATCTGCTCGATGCGGGTCTGGTTGTCGGCGAGTACCGCGACGCAGGCGGCGCGGGCCATCGTCCGCTGCTCGTCGGCGTCGGGGTGGGCGAGGTAGTCGAAGAGGAACGAGAGCGGGTTGTGGGCGATCTCCTCCTTGAGCTTCTCGACCGGGAGGCCGAGGCCCTTCGCCGCATAGGTCTGGGCCGCGTAGCTCACCAGGGGCGCGTAGGCGCCCGAGCCCTGGAGGCGTTCGACGTCGAGCCAGGTGGCGGCGAAGACGCGTTTGCCGGCCTCGATGAGCTGGCCGCGTTTCGCGGCGTCGTCGCTGGTGCGGGGGATCTTGCCTTCACTGCGGCGCTTGCGGTTGAAGGCGGGCTGGGCGTGGTAGTCGAAGCCGTCGAGGTAGAGCGCGACGGTCTCAGGCGGCCCGTCGACGCGGGTGAAGGTGCAGTCGGGGACGGTGTCGGCGGCGTCCTCGCGGATTTGAACGCGCATGCGCCAGCGCGTGACGGGCGCGCCGAGGGGCGCGAAGGTGAGGATGCGCTCGTACTTGGCGGCCTTCTCCATGGTGAAGGTCGAGTCTTCATGGGCCAATTCGTGCAGTGCCCGGTTGAAGCGCTTCTCCAGGCGGGAGTCGGCCTTCTCGTTGAGGGAGATGTCGCCGATCCCGGAGTTCTGCTCCATCGTCCAGTTGTCGAGGAGGCGTTCGAGGAGGGCCGCGGCAGCGGCTCGGCTGATGGAGTCGTAGTGGCGTTCGCGGGCGTAGGAGAGCAGGCAGCGGTGGCAGGCGCTCTCGCATTCGCATGCGGTGCAGAATTTCAGGGCGGCTTGGAGGACCTTGCGCATGGCGTCGGGGTCGGAGAGCTGCTTGAGATAGCCGGTGCCCGAACGCAACTGGTCGTACAGGACGGTGAAGACGCGGGCGGCGGGCGGGGCGTCAGTGCCCGGCTGCGGGACGTCGGCCATGGTGCAGGTCTCGGTGTCGAGGTGGCTGGTGTCGCCCTGGAAGTAGGTGTTGATGCCTGCGGCGAGGGCGGCCTGGAACGACAGGATGGTCTCGGCGTCCTCGGTGTCGCGCATGGGCAGCAGGAAGCGGAGCACTTCGGTGTCGAGTTCGTGGGCGAGGAGCACGGACTCGTGCTGCTTCTCCTTGTTGTTGTCGCGGTTGGAGCACCAGTGCCGGTGGTGGCGCTTCTCGGGGTCGGCTTCAGGGTTCCAGGTGGGTTCGCCCTTGCCGGTGGGGTCGGTGTCGGTCTTGGTGCCGCCGCAGTCGGTGCAGACCCAGAACGGGTTGAGGGCGCGGTCCTGCCCGGCGAAGGGGACCTTGTCGCCGGGGGTCTCGGTCTTGGGGACGGGGCCGAGATTGATGCGGCGGACGACGGCCGCGGGTGTGTAGTCGAAGCCGAAGTTCCCGCCGGTAGAGCGCCAGGACTGGGCGGGGACGGTGACTTCGGCGGTGGTGACGGTGTTGTAGAGGCGGCGGTCGCGGCTGTCCTCGCGGTCGTCGATGCGGATGTCGGCGGCCCGGTCGTAGGCGTACACGGTGGTGGGGACGGCCACTTTGCGGCGGTTGCCGGCGTCGGAGACGTCGAAGCCGCAGTGCGGGCAGCGCAGGCGCTCGGTGGCCGCGAGACCTTTGGCGACAGAGGCGCAGGAGGGGCAGATGTTCCACAGCTCGATCGTCGAGGTGTCCTTGCCGCCCAGGTCGATGCCTTTGACTTCGTGGGCGTAGCCGCGGAAGTAGACGTGGTTGCCGGGGGCGAACTCGGTGATGGCGCTGGTGGCGGGCCGGGCGTAGTCGCGCAGTTCGGTGACGTACTCCTTCGGCGCGTCGGGGCTGTCCTGGCGGACGAACGTGAGTGTGGCTTCGAGGGTGACGCTGGAGTCGATGAGGGCGTAGTTGGGGAGCAGGCCGCCTTCGGTGAGGGCGGCGTGGGCGGTGCTGTGCTCCAGGTCAGACTTGCGGGCGCGGACCGCCTTCTGCTCGGCGGCGAGCACGCGCAGGTCGCGCTGCTTCTCGGGGCGGGTCTCGGGTGCGGCTTCGAGGTCTTTCCGGGCGTCCGCCAGCTGGTCGAGTCGCCCGCGCAGGCGCGCGAGGCCCGATTCCCAGGTCTCGGTGGTGGCCTTGATGTCGCGTTCGATCGCCGCGCCGGCCCACTGGCGCAGGTCCTCGGCGACCGCCTCGCTGATGCGGGAGCCGAACAGGTCGCAGAACTCGCCGCTGTACGCGGGTGCGCCGGACAGAGCCGCGTCGTTGAAGCCGCCGAGCCAGCCGCCGGGGCCGAAGACCTGGCCTGCCAAGTGCGGCAAGGGTTTCACGTCGGCAAGGGCGCCGCGCGCGGCCTTGTCCACAAGGAACGCCGTGTACTGGCGGCGCAGGATCGCGGTCGCTTCGAGGCGGGCCCCGGGCGGGCGGATGTCGCCGTTGATCATGAGGCCGGGATCGGTGAAGTAGGCAAGGTCGCGGGGGCGGCGGTCGGCGAAGGCGATGGTGAGGGCGTTGCCGGTGGTGCGCCCGGCGCGGCCCGAGCGCTGCACGTAGGAGGCCGGGGCGGGCGGGATGCCCGCGAGGGCCACGGTGGAGAGGTCGCCGATGTCGATGCCGAGTTCGAGGGTCGAGGTGGCGGTGAGGACGTTCGGCGCGTCCCAGGTGGAGGCGTTCTTGAATTGCTCTTCGACGCGCTCGCGCTGCTCGCGGCTGAGGATGCCGGTGTGCTCGGCGGCCTGGAGGCGCAGCACGTCCCCGGCGGTGTAGCGGTCATAGTAGTACTCATCGTGCCAGGCGGCCTCGCGCATGGTGCCGCCGCAACGCCAACGCGGACAGGGCGTCCCGCGCCAGCGCTCGCGTTCGGAGGGCAGGACGGTCCGCTGCGATGAGCACACGTCGCAGCCGACCTGCGAGCTCTCAGCCTCCTCTTTGGAGAGCAGCGTCAGGTTGACGCGTCCGGCGGTGAGCGCGTAGACCGTGCCGCCGCCGGTGCCGATGCGGCTGATCACGCCCTGGTCGGCGAGGAGCTTCAGCAGTTCGCGCAGGTATTTGCGGGCTTCGGCGGTGTTGAGGTGCAGGACCCGCCGGGTCCAGTCCGTCAGCCAGGTCTCGCCTGCGGTTTCGATACGGTCGAACTGGCTCTTCGCGCGAGTTCCGTCAAGCATGAACGTGGGGGCCGAGACGCCGTCGGGGAAGGCGGGCATTCCGTATTGCCGCCCACCCCACAGGCTCCAGCGCTTCGCGCCCTCGTTCTTTATCCACTCGCGCAGCCAGTCGTGCCAGATCCCGCCGCGCATCTGGAGCCGGTCGAGCACGCCGCGCGCGTGCCAGGCCAGGTCGGCGTCCTCGACCGGGACGAGTGACAGGCGGGCCCCGCTGCGGCGCAGCACGTCCCGCAGCAGCGGCAGCACCGGATCGGGCAGGTCGACGGTGGTGGCGACGACGCCGGTCCGCTCCAGGGTCCGGCCCGCGTAGGAGCGCAGTCCGAACTCCAGCATCAGCGAGAGCGCGAGACGGCGGCCGATGAATCGCCAGGTGTCCCCCGATCCCTGGTCGTCCCCGCTGAGGAGCTTCGCCACACCCGGGTCGGGGTGAAGGTCGTCGGGGATGACCCCGCCGAGCGCTTGCGGGTTCTCGGCCATGCCGACCAGGGCCGCGGCCATGGTCTCGGCCAGATCGGGATCGTCGAGGCCCTTGAGGACGGCCGCGAGGTGCGTGCGCAGCGAGAAGTTCGCGGCCCGGGCGGAAAGGAAACCGGCCCGGTGGGCTGCGTCCTGCACGGAGTCGTTGAACAGCAGGGCCTTCGCCTGGTCGCCGCTCGCGGGGTCCACGGCATGCTGGAACACCTCGGTGAGCACCACCGAGGAGAGCGTGGCGAGCCCCGCGCCGATGAAGCGGATGGCGTTCTCGTTCCCGCAGGCGGGGCAGCGCTCCGCGCGGGCGGACGCGTCCGAATCGAGATCGACCAGGACAGCGGTGCCGGTCACGCCCGGCGCGTAGTCGACGAGAGTCGCGCCGTCGAGGAGCTTCAGCGGCGGGTTGTCCTCGATGCGGGCCCGCGGGTCGAAGTGCTCCTCCTCGCGCGGGTAGGCGGCGATGAGCGCTCGAGTCTGCTTCTTGTCCACCTGCGACTGCGTGTAGATCTCGGCCGGGTTGAGCTTCAACTGATCGCGTTGCGGCTGCTTGACCTTCACCATCCAGCCGGAACGACCGCAGTGACGGCAGGTGATCGCGGGCAGGTACCCGCCCGACTCCGGCAGGCTGGTCGACCAGGCGAACTGGACGGGAGCCTCCTCGGAGATCGGGACCGTACGCAGCAGACGCGAGACAGACCGGATCCAGAAATGCGTCTCGACATGCAGCAGCGGACGCTTCCCCATGCGCGCCCATGAGATCAGCGCGAGGAGCCGTTCGAGCGCGATGACCGCGTCATCGTGCCCTGCCGTGGAGTTCCACGCCTGCTTCCACGGGTCCATCACCCACGGGCTGAGGTTCCCGTAGAAGTCGTCGGCGGTGATGAGCTTCCCCGCCAGCTCGTTGGAGCCGAACCCGTCGAGGACGGCAGCGAGGAGCTTGTGCCCGCGCAGCTTCTCCCCCGCTTCGGCAGGGGTCAGATCGGCCGAACCGAGGACCGCCTCGCACAGGGCGCTGATCGCCTCGGGGTGCTCGTAGGGGTCTTCGAGGCCCGCGATATCCGAGACGCTGGGTTCGGGGAAGACCTCACGGCTGGGCTTCACGTATTCGTTGGCGCTCAAGCGGTCTTCGCCGATGACCGAACCGCGCGGGAAGTCGCGCCCGAAGATCGACGAGGCGACCTCGCGGGCCTGCTCGTCGTCGCCGAGGGTCGCGGAGGTCGCGACAGGCGTCGGGTCGGTGGCGCTCGCGGCCTTGAGACGGCGCAGCAGCATGGCGACGTCAGTGCCTTGGGCGCCATTGAAGGTGTGGAACTCGTCCACGACCAGGTAGGCGAGGTTCCCATTAGCCCAGAGGGGCGCGTCATCGGCGCGGGTGAGGAGGAGGTCGAGCATCTTGTAGTTGGTGAGAAGCAGGTTCGGGGGAGACTGGCGCATATCTGCGCGCTCAGTGAGGAGCCTGCGGTAGGACTTCGCGGACTGCTCGCCGACGTAGAGGCCGGCGGTGACCCCTTGCAGCTCTTTGTTGTCGGCGAGCATGGCGTCGAGGCGGGCGGCCTGGTCGGTGGCGAGGGCGTTCATCGGGTAGACGATCACGACCTTGACGCCGGGCTCGGCAGCGTGACGGGCACAGTGATCGAGAACGGGGACGAGAAACGACTCAGTCTTACCGGAACCGGTGCCGGTGGCGACGACGGTGGGCTCGGGGGCGTGGCCGTTGCGAGAGGACAGGCGCTCCCATGCCTTGGCCTGGTGCAGGTGCGGGATGAACCCGGGCGGGTACCAATCCAGGTGCCGCTGCCAACCTTCGGAAGCGGGCCGGAAGGGCGCGCGGACCCGCATGAACGGGCCCCGGAAGAGCCCGTCGACGGGATCGGAGAAGAAGTCAGCGAGCGCGGCGGCCGTCGCATCCTCGACCAGCCCGAAGGAGGAGGTCAGGTAAGTGAGCACGGTCTTCTTCAGACTCGGCGCGACGATCGAGGGCTTCACCTGAGTCTCCTACTTCTCGCCGGCGAGCTTGGCCAGGCGCTCGCTGAACACCTTGTGCGCGTATGCGTACTCGCCGAGCGTATCGGCTTCGGCATTCCCGTTCACCCCGTGCGGGTATTCGTCATCCAGCGGCATCCCAAGCCGGTTGGCCCGGTAGTAGGCGAAGCCAGAGGATTCGGGGAAGCGGGGGAAGCCGGTTGGGCCTTCGGCGCGGTACCCGACGAGGAACGACGAAAGCTCCTGGAACGGCAGCTTCGCGTTGGTGTTGCCATCGGGGCCTTCGGCGTGGGCTTGCCTGTAGCCGGCGGCTTTGGTGTCTCCGCAAAGCTTGTTACCTTCGGAGTCGAACCAAGTCTGTTCCTCACGGCCAGAAAGCACCGCGAATCGCGCAGTGTAGATGGCCTTGAGCTGGTCGGCAGTGATCCCAAGCATCACAGCGGTGAGGGCATCGATTTCAACCAGAGCAGCTCGTCGCTCGTAGTCAGTTCGAAGTGGCGTGTCATAGGACCAAAGGGGACCGGTCTCATTAAGTGGAGAAAGACCTGGCCATGGGAACGCCCAAGACTCCGAAGCAAAAGATTCAGAGTCGTTGAGTTCTTCCCAAAGCGAGCCATAAGCACTGGTAAGGGAATTTAGCCGAAGCGTCCGGAACAAGAGAGGCGAAGCAAGCGGATGAACATCAGACATAGATGGAAGATTTCTGACATTTCCAGTATTTAGGTGCGAGATTCCGGCCGCACGAAGAAAGTAGTCCAAGACCAGCGATGAATAAAAGCCCGTGTGCAGAGCAGTAACTCGTAGAGTTGGAAAGTTCGCGGTATGTACGGCGTTCACGTGCGCAGGTCCGGGCGGGATCAATGTCGGATACAGCGACCGCTCATTATTCGCCTGAATCATCTCACGCCAAGCCATACGCCAAAAACTTGTACATGGCCGCATGGCCTCATTCCTAAGGCAGGCGTCGATCAACTCATCTGTGATCTCGCTTTCCGGAGTATCAGTTTCATTCCGTAGCCAATTTTCAACTCGTTCGCGCTCAAACTTATCCGCCTTGAGTCCTGACCAAACTTTTTGATCAACCCATTTGTCTTGCTTTTCCTTGTATTCCTCGATGCCTGTGGAGCGACGGTAGTTGGTAAACGGAACCGCCTCGATCGGAAGCGTTGTCAAATCAATTTGGTCCCAGTCATTGTTACTGTTCAACGGCGTTCGTGGCGATTTCGAGAACGGCGTGGAAACAGCAAAATGTGGCCCCTGAAGGATGACATCAGCCCAGGATTGGACAGCTTTTGCACCTGACTTGTCCTCGATCGTCAAATCCTTCTCAATGTCCTCGAAGTAGCCAGCTTTCTTGTCGACAGACTCATCAAAGCCGCGAGTAATATCCGGGCTACTGTCACCGAAACGCTGACCGATCGCAGCGAACTTAGCAATCGGATCTAGCTCGGTCACCGTTACAGGGTAGATAATTTTCGTTTCCTCTACCAAATCATCTGTTTCACCCGGAAGCTTGTTCCATTCGGTCAATAGATCGCGATCAACCAACACGACACGCTTAGAATGAGGTCGTACGTCCCAGGTCCCATTGAACTTAAGTCCTGGAATCTCGCCAACTCCTTCATGCTCTAGCGATTCAATAATTACGGATGGCTCAAAAATCCATGATAGATGCGCGAACCCTATACTACCCAATCCGGCATAAATGTGAATTGCGAAATCCTGCTTATCAGTGAGATCTTCAAACAAGATTCTCTTGTTCAAGAAGTATCCATGAACGCGCAATCTCTTGTATGACTCCGCTCGCAGTCTCCCTTCCTTTGTTCCAGTCAAATGTGTGTCGGGATGGATCAGACCGGTCGTGCCATTCAGTGCCGCGTTTCCCCAGGTACGTATCATGAAGCAGCGGTATAGGTTCGCCTGAGTTCCAGCAAGGAGGTTATATGTAGTTGCATGGCCTACAAAAATGCTCATACCAGCATGGTTCGCGACTTCATCTAGGAATCCATGGAGATTTCTTGTTTCGGCGAGCAGCGCTTCTTTTCGGGACCGCTTCTGAGTTTCGTTCCACTTGCTGAGAATGAAGTGAGGGTCGAGCTCGGACATGATGGCGTCGCTGTCCCAGCGGGGGCGATACCACGGCGGGTTGCCTACCTGGAGGTCGAAGCCACCGGCTTTGAAGACATGGGCGAACTGGAGTTCCCAGTGGAAGAAGTGCTGCTCCCCCACGATGCGATCGAGTTCAAGGATGAAGGCGAACTTCTGGTCGCTGCGTTCCAGGAACAGGTCTGACATCATGCCCGTCCACTGGTCGAGCTCTTCCTCGTGTTCAGTGAGGGAGTCCAGGTCGCTGGGGAGTTCCTTGCCGAAGAAGTCTCCAGGCAGGGTGTTGCCCACGATCGCTTCGCAGTAGGTGAACCAGTCGTCCAGGTTCCGCAGGTAGCCCGGTCCTCCCGGAACCGGGTTCGCTTCCTCTGGGCCCGTGAGTAGTTCAGTCTTTCCGACCGGCCAGAACCACAGGGCGCACCACGAGTCCATGAGCTTCTTCAGCCGCCAGTAGGGCGCGCCCGGTCGTTCCAGGTCTGCCAGGACCTGTTCCTTCGAGATAGCCGCGTTCCCCGAGTGCTCCGCAAGCTCCGGCGCTCCCCACACGTCGATGTCTCGGGCGATCGCCGCCTCGGACAGCTCCAGCCTCCGAATGACCAGGGCCCACAGGTATTCCACCTGCCGGGCCAGACGCTGAACCCGTTCAACCTGCTTGTTCTGCTTCTCGTTCGGCTGCTTCTTCTTCGTGAGCTTCTTCAGGAAGCCCTTGCGCCACGCCCCCAACGCCTTCGCGTCTTCCGGGACCAGCGCTTTCGCTTCCTTGTGGTCCGCGATGGCCGCCCAGCCCTTGCTCGGCAGCAGGAAGTGGTGGATGCGGTCCTCACCCAGTTCACCGGCCGGGATCTCGCTGAGCTTGTCGTGCCTGGGTGCGATGTCGTACCAGAACGGGTTGCCCTTGGTCGGGGCCAGCTCGTTCAGGTAGTAGGTCTCGCGCCTGCCGCCGATAAGGGAGTTGCCGTGGCGCAGGTGCAGGCCGAACCACGGGGCCTTCAGCCCCGGGTACATGACGTTCAGCCACAGCGACACCTCCGCGAGCTCGGTCGCGGTGGCGTTGAGGTCGACCCCGTAGGAGTTGTGCAAGGCGATGTAGGCCTTGACCTTGCGCAGTTCCTCCTCCCAGCGGTCGGAGTCCACGCGTTCGCCCGTCTCGGTCTGGCGCAGTTCCAGGTACTTCGCGGCGACCTGGTTGATGGCCTCGTTGAGGAACGCCCCGGACCCGAGGGCGGGTTCGAGGATGCGCCACTTCAGCAGGTCCTTCGCCGGGACCTCACCGCCGTGTTCCTCGATGAGCTGGCGGACCGTCAGCTCCACCGTCGTCTGGGTGAGCGACAGCGGAGTGTAGAAGGACGCGGAGGTCTCGCGGTCCCTCCCGGCAAGGCGGTAGACGAAGGACCCGTCGGGATAGGTGACCTCGGTGCGATCGCCGGTGTGCGGGTTCTCGACGCTGACGAAGACGCTCTTGTCGGGGTAGTCGTCGTAGGCGCTCTCGGGGATCAGCCACGACCCGTCCTTGGCCTGGCCGTTGTTGTCCTTGAGGTCCTTCGCCTGGGCGACTTCGTAAAGGGTCTCGCCGCGCGCGATGCGCCCGGTGTAGGACATGAGTCCTTCGTAGACCGCGCCGAGCTGGTTGATGCCGAGCTTGGCGTAGGACACGAACTGGGTCTGACCGCGGCGTCCGCGCTTGCCGGTGAGGGTGCCGTCGTCGATCATGAGCATCCGCAGAACCCGGTGAAGGGCCTTGTTGCGCAGTCGCGTGTCGACCGGCCAGACATAATCGTCGCCGCCGGGCTTGAGGTCGGTGCCGATGAGGGTGATCGAGGCGGGGTCGAAGAGGCGGGACTGAAGCGGTTCGAAGACGATGCGCGGCTTGTCCTCGCCGTTCTCGCCGACCGGACCGTCGAAGTGGTAGCCGTCGTTGACGCGTTGGAACAGGAGCGCCAGCGACTCGTACAGGTAGGTGCCTTCGGCGGATTCCTCGCCGAGCTGGCGTTCGACGGTGCGGCCGAGGCGGCTGATCGAGTACCCGGCCTGGTAGTCGGGGCTGTCGCTGGGGAGGATGCGCAGTTCGGGGCGGGCTTCGGCGAAGAGCAGGAACAGGATGCGGTAGAGGTAGCGCAGGCTCTCGGTGGCGAGGCGGTCGGCGAAGTCCTTGTCGGAGAACGATTCGGTCCAGTCGAATTCCTGTTCGCGCAGGCGGTCGAGGACTTCCTTCGCGATGATCTCGACCGAGCGGCGCAGTCCTTCGCGGAGGCTCTTGGAGACCCCTTGGGCTTGGACGCGGGACTTCTCGACCAGGGCGTCGAGGCCGGTCGCGTCCGGTTCGGCGGCGTCGAGCGGCTCCAGCATCTCGCGGGAGACGAGCGCGGTGGCGAGGCCGGCCTCGGGCTTGTCGTTGCGCTCCAGGACCGTCCCGAGTGAGACGGCCAGGTAGCGGCCTTCGCGGAAGGTGTCGATGTCGCCGGTGACGACCACACCACCGCACAGCAGCAGTACGTACTTGGGGGCGTGCTCCTCGACGCCGAAGAGCCAGTCGGCGAGTTTGGAGGCGTCGCGGAACCCAGGTTGGAGGGCCTGGATCTGGCTGAGGTCGGCGGCGTCTCCGGCGAGTTCGCGGAAGTCGCATTCGACGGCGAGCACGGTCTTGGACTGGTATGCGAGGGTGATCTCGCGGGTCTCGCCGCAGTTGACGAGTTCGACCGTTTCCGGCTCGGTCGCGGGGAATCCGAGGCCGAGGAGGAGTTCGCGGTGCCAGGCGTGCAGCGCCGCTTCGCGCTTCTCGGCCCTGCCGTTCGCGTCGGCGGCGTTGACGATGGCGCTGCGGGCACGCTGGTAGGGGGCGCGCAGGTCGAGGAGTCGCTTTCGCGGGGAGGTGCCCTCGGGGTTGCGGTCGGTCTCGTTCCAGGCCTTCGCGTGGGTCTTAGCGATCTCGTCGGGCAGGAGCTCTTCGAGGAAGTAGTTGGTGAAGTACTCGCCGGCGTTGAGGATCGAGTCGTAGAACATGCTGTTTCCTTCGCTGGCGGGCTAGGCGGACTGGGCGGGCAGGAGGGCGGCGACCACGCGGAACACGGGTTCGCCCTTGACGTCGAGCGCTTGGAGAGTGCCGCGCTGGGCCTGGGCCGTGTCGCGGGCCTTCTCCTCGTCCCTTTTGCGTCGGGCGATGAGCTCTTCGAGTCCGGCGATGACGCCCGCTTCCCATTGCGTCACCCGGTTCTCCCCCTTGGTGATCTCATCCTTGAGGTCCCGGCGCCAGGCGTCGCGGGCCACGTCGAGGTGGGTGCGGGCGGCTTCGAGGGCTTCGGGCAGGCCGGCTCGGAGCAGGTCGAGGGTCTCGGCGTCGGTGGTGCGGCGGCGGTTCTGGAGACGCTCGTTGACGCCGTGGTTGTGGAGCACGGCGACCAGGTCGTCCGTTTGGAAATGCCCGTGCTCGTCGCGATAGACGGCCATCCACTCGACGACGGCGGACTGGCTGATCGTGTTCGAATACAGCCCTTGGATGCACCAGACGGGCCCGGGGACGTCCGCGTAGACGATGGGGGCCCGGTCGCGGCCCATCGACAGGATGGCCCGGTCGGTGAGCCAGTCGACCACGGGGTGCAGGTCGGAGAGGAAGGACAGGTCGGGCCAGGCTGAGGTGCCCTTGTCCGCGGCGCGGTCGAGGCTGGCCTGGGCGCGTTTCTTGTCGCTGGTAAGGAACATCCGCCTGGTGAGCTCCTGGTCCCTGACGTACCGAGGCGGGAGGATCCGGGTGATGCGCTGGAGGAGGTCGTCGGGGAGGTCGGTGAGGAGCGTGTCGCCGTCGTCGGTGAGGGCGACGCCGAGGTCCTTGCGGACGGCCGGAGTCGCCAGGGCCGCTTGGACGAACGCGGCGGTGTCGCCGAAGAGGCTCGGAAGGGTGGCCCTGGCCGGGGGCGGGGTCTCGGCGACCGGGTTGAAGTCGGCCATGAGCAGGTTCCCGAGGTCGAACGCGGGCGGCGGGGGCGTCTCGACCGCCGTCTCCGGGTCCTGCCGTTCGGCGAGGAGGACGCGGACGAGGCGGTCCTCGTCGACCTCGGCGTTGTTGTGGCCCAGGGCGGCCCCGACCGAACCGAGGGTGGAGACCGCGGATTCCTCCTTGCGCACCAGGGCCTTCGCCACCCGGGACTCGTCGATGTTCGGCGAATCGGCCGAGCGGAGCATGAACGCGGCGAACTCGGGGGAACGGGACTGCCCGTAGCGGTCGATACGGCCGTTGCGCTGCTCGATGCGGATGAGGCTCCACGGCAGGTCCCAGTGGACGAGCTGGTGGCACTGGCGGTGCAGGTTGACGCCCTCGGAGGCGATGTCGCCGGTGACGAGCACCCGCAGGTCCGAGCCGCCCAGGCCGAATGCCTCGACGATCTCGGTGGCCTCCTTGTCGGGGGTGGTGCCGCGCAGGGTCCGCACCTGGCCGGTGTTGGCGTCCTTGTCGAGCCCGGGGTCCATGCCGAAGGCGGCCCGGATCTCGGCCTGGAGCCAGTCGAGGGTCTGGTGGCGTTCGGAGAAGATCACTACGCGCTCGTCGGACTTCTTCCCGATGCCGATGACGCGTAGGTGGTCGAGCAGCGCGGCGAGCTTCGCGGGCGCGGTGACCTTGTCGTTGAGCTCCGCGAGGCGCCGGAGCTTCTGCGTCTCCTCGGGCTTGGCCTTGTTCTGCCTCTCCTTGACGGTGGCGGCCAGCGCGTGCGGGGATGAGAAGAAGGATTTCAGGAGCGTGTAGGAGAACAGGTGGCTGTCCGCCTTGCGGACCTGCTCGGGTTGCAGCCAGGAGGCCGTCAGCTCCGCGAACACGGCTTCTTCGGCTTCGGTGGCGGCGACCTCGATGCCAATGGCGGAACCGCGTTTGGCCCAGGTGGTGCCTGAACGGCGAGAAAGGGCCTGGCTGACTTCCGGGTCGACCTTGGTTCTGCGGATCACCAGGTCCGAGATGGATTCGGGGGTGATGTGGTCGCGGTCGACGATGCGGGTGGGGTCCAGCATGTCGATGAGGTCCGCGAAGGCGCGGTCCTTGCCGGGGTGAGGGGTGGCGGAGGCGAAGACGAGCGCTTCGGTGGTGGTGGCGACGAGGCGCGCGAGCTGCTTGCGGAGGCTGTTGCCGCCGGTGCCGCCGATGAGGTTGTGCGATTCGTCGAAGACGACCGCGTCCCAGGAGACCTTCTCCAGGTGGCGGCGGTAGCGGTCGCTTTTGAGCGTGTCGAC
The DNA here is from genome assembly GCF_003265355.1 of Glycomyces dulcitolivorans. Taxonomy (GTDB): domain Bacteria; phylum Actinomycetota; class Actinomycetes; order Mycobacteriales; family Micromonosporaceae; genus Glycomyces; species Glycomyces dulcitolivorans. Next base: position 63,659 of record NZ_QFRW01000054.1, read on the forward strand.
GGAGATGATGATGCGCTGGTGGAACTCGAAGGGGTTGCGTCCGGCGGGGAGCTGCTGCTGGACGCGGGCGATGCCGTCAGTGTCCATGCGCAGCAAGGGGATGGAGAAGCGGGTCCAGAGTTCGCGCTGGAACTGGTCGAGGATCTGCTGGGGGACGACGACGAGGATGCGTCCACCGCGGCCGCGCCGGATGAGTTCGGCGAGGAGCAGGCCGATCTCAAGGGTCTTGCCGAGGCCCACGACGTCGGCGATGAGCAGTCGGGGGCGCAGGTTCGACAGGGCCATCTGGGCGGGGCGCTGCTGGTAGTCGAGGGCGTCGAGGAGGAACCGGTCGGCGAGAGCGAGGCCTTTCTCGGAGCGGGGCAGGGGTGCTCGGCGCATGACCGCTTCGAGGTAGAGGCGGGCTTCGGTGAAGTAGGAGGAGTCGTCGTCGGTGAAGCGGGTGTCCTCGGGGCGCAGGACGGTTGGCCGGTCGAGGTCGGTGAGGAAAACGGCAGTCTCGCCTTCGACGAGGGCGCTCGCGCCTGTGCAGGTGAGGGCCAGGCCGTCCCGTTTGGTCTCCTCGACGTCAGTGACCAGCCAGTCCTCGTCGCGGACGCGGACGATGGAACCGGTGGCGTAGCTCTGGTCGGTGCTCAAACGAGGTCCTTGGTCTTGGAGTAAAGGTCCTGGAGGTACGCGGCCGCGGCCTTGGCGTTGGGTACGGACGGGGCGACGCGGCGGGCGCCGCTTCTTTCACGCTGCACGCCGCTGGAAAGTTCCGCTTCCATGTCGGCGATCGAGTGGCCGAGGGTACGGCCCTGGCCGGCGAGGACGGCGAAGCGCTTGGCACAGACGGACGCGTCGGGGCGTTTGGCCGGGTCCTGGCTCAGGAGCGCGCGCAGGACAGCCGCGAGGGGTTCGGTGACGCCGTTGAGGCTCAGGAACTCGGTGGTCTTGGTGGGGGGCACGCCGGTGGCGGCGTACGTGAGGATCGCGCCGAGGCTGTAGAGGTCGGCGCGGTAGAAGCTCGACCTGTCGCCCTGGGCGTACTCGGGGGCCTGCCATTGGGGGGTGCCGACGACGATCCTGGAGGCGGTACGGTCGGTGGCGGGGGCGTCGTCGGCGCTGGAGGCGAGGCCGAAGTCGATGAGGACTGGGTCGCCGGAGTCGCGGATCATGATGTTGGCCGGTTTGAGGTCGCGGTGGGCGATCCCGTTGCGGTGCAGGCCTGCGAGACCGTCGGCGAGGCGCATACCGACGGTGGCGGTGACGCGTTCGGAGAGCGCCCCGAAGCGCTCGATGCGCTGGCGCAGGTTCATCCCTGGGAGGTACTCCATGGCGATCCATGGCGGGGTGTCGGTGAGGTCGGCGTCGTAGTACTTGGCGACGGCGTCCCCGAAGTCGCCGCGCAGGACGGCGACCTCGCGGGTGAAGCGCCACTGCTCGGCGTCGTCGGTGTTGAGGGTCTTGACGGCGACCTGCTCGCCGTCAGGGCCTTGGCCCAGGTAGACGCGGCCCATGGCGCCCGCGCCGAGCGCGCGCAGGAGGGTGTATCGGCCGAGCACGGGCGGCAGGCCCGCAGGAAGGCCTCCGTCGAAGTCATCGGGCATGGGTGAGGTCCTTCTGGTTCGAGTGCTCTAGAGCTTAGTCAAGAGACGGTTCTTCGGCGGTCCCGACGCCGGAACCTCAGTCGGTGTCCGGTCCGGCGGGGCGCTGACGTTGCACGGGTCGTGTGAACGGCTCGGCCAAGCTGTCGAACCACACGAGGAAGTCGGCTGTCGTGCCGATCTGCTTGATGCGCTGATGGAGCGCGATCGCGTCATGGCCGGAGAGGAACTTGCCGGTCGAGAGCTGGGCGCCGCAGCCGCAGCGGCATCCGCGGGTGCCGACGGGCGAGTCGAAGTAGCGGGTCGGGCCGTAGGACTCGACCGGTACCGGCTTGCCGACGTACTGGTCGTACACGGCGTCGCCGGAGTGGAGGATGTTCCCCTGGATGGCGCGCCTGTCGGGAGCCGTCGTGACCAGCCGGTCGATCTCGATCGCCATGCGAACAACGCCGCCGTGGCCGACCAGGGCGAACAGTTCGTTGTCCGCCTTGTCGCCGAGTTTCCAGCTTCCTCGGGCCGCTTCGTAGAGTTCCCGGTCGCTCATGCCCTCGCGGTAGCCGGTGCGGGTCCTGCCGAGTTCGTCGGGTTCGTCGAGTTCTCGCTCGGGGCCGATGGTGACGATGAGCATTGCGTCTCCTGAGGGGTGAGGCGCCCTTGGGGCGGTGCGGAACTCGGTGTCTACGGGGCGGCCGCGTTCACGAGGGGTGATGATTACGTCACGATATGCCCTGGTCCGCTCGCCGCCCGATATCAGCCTTACCGAACACCGGGCCGCGATTCACGGCCCGGTGTTCGCCTTTCTCGATCAGTGGTTCAGAGATCGTCGCCTGTGGCGTCGATTGTGTTGCTTTCTCCAGGCCGAGGCTGAACGTCGAGGCCGATCTCGGTTGGGGGCACTACTCGGAGAGGTCCCCTCTGGGGCGGCCGCGCATTCCCTTGGCGAACTCGTTCTTCAACCAGGGATCGTTTTCCGGGTCGGTCGTGGTCCGACGCGCCCGGATCGGCCCCTCGGTGCGACGATGACTGCGGGGTTCAGGCTCGGTCACAGCCAGAGACGGAGCGGGTCGCGCGCGCTTCGTACCCGAGCGACCGCTCTTGCCGAGATTCGACGTCGGCTGGCGAACACTCACCCGGACTACAGCCCGCAACTGTTCGGCGCAAGCTGAGCAGTAGCCGGCCCGTCCTGCTCTGGCTCGCTTCTTGCAGCGCTCACAGCGCGTTGCGGCCAGCACCCGTTCCGTACAAACCGAGCAATAGATGCCCTGTCCCGCTCTCGCGCGCTTCTTACAGCGTTCGCAGACTTGCGTTCCAGCGGACCGATACGGACTTCGACGAGTTGCGGGAGAACCGCCGGCTTTCGGTGCGGAACTGTTCGCGCACGGACGGCACCGGTCACTTCCTGAAGCCGCGGTCCTGCCACAGACCTTGCAGGGCGTCCGCACCCGATCCCGGGTGACTTCAGCCCGCGGGAGTCTCCATCCGCACCGAGGGCAGGTGACCCGCGACCACGATCGGACTTGAGCTCGGCACTTGGCGCAGCGCCGTAGGTTCGGACTCGAGGCAGGCTGCTGCCCCTTCGGCATTGACTGGGACATGAGGGGTTCCAATCGATGGGAGCCATTCAACGTATCACGGACAACTGCTCGGGGTGGTACAGCGAAAGCAATGGTCGTGCTCTTTAGTCGCACATCGGATTCGGGTCATTGATCCGTCAGGATGTCCAAGGGCGGGAGGGCGTCCACGATCGCCATGGTCTCCATGCTCACGGTCACGACGCGTTTGAGCAGGTCGATGATGTATCGCGGATCGTCGGACCAGTCGTTGGGGTCGTTGACTATGCCGCTGGCCTTGTCGGTCCGAACGTAGTAGCGGTCCATGATCCACTCGACGGCCGAGCGGGATCCGATCTGGTAGCGGTAGGCGGCTTCCGGGATGTCGGCGAGCGTGACGTGGGAGTTATAAACGACCCGGGTGCGGTCCTGCCTCGACGCGAATCTCATCTTGCGGTCAACCCGATAGAGATCCGCAGGGTTGGCCGTCTTGGTTTCGCCAACGATCTCTCGGATGCCGGAGTACGGTTCGACCGCCTCGTAGGCGAGGTGCAGCCGCATGAGCTGGCTGCCCGAACGGACGAATTCGTGGAACTGCGCGACTTTGGGAATGCGAGGAAGCGACTTTCGCAGGTCCGCTTCGAACTCAGACCGGTACATGGGCGAGTGCAGGATGCCGTAGACGTAGTGGAAGATGTCGTCCTTCGAGATCGAGCCGTCTCGGTAGGTCCTCCGGTAGTCCCTGAGCGCAGTGTCCGTGATGTTGTCTTCTCGTGTGTACCGGGGAGACTCCTGGTCGAACAGCGTTCCGCCGATCGCGTTCTCGTGATAGGTGAAACGCGGGAAGAACTGTCCGCCGCTGCCCGCTCCGGTCACATGCAGGTTGGGTACGGCATCGCTCGCCAGGACCGAGAACGGCACTGCGGACCCTGCGCCGACTGTATAGAAGCCAACGTTGCCAAGGCCTGGGTCGGGAAACAAACGTTCCAGCTGATAGACGCGGTCGCTCGTGTCAGCGCTGAGGTAAACATGCTGCTTGGCAAACGGACGGTAAGTCCCCTTGAACACACGCTGGCTGTCAGCTCGAAGTCGTACTCCTCGAAGCAGTCGGCTCCGGTCGGATACATTCCAGCTGAATCGGTTACCCCCAGCCGTCGAAAGCTTGCTCGCGGGGTCGAGGGTTGCACTCCCGGATTCACTGTCCTCGTTGATTGGCGCCCGACGGTTCACTCGACTGTTGTAGAAATCGACCATCGATAGCATATTGCCCATCAAAGCGTCATTTGAGAAGTTGTACGCCCAAGCGTCTCGTCCTGTCTTGAGCCCGCTCGTATGCGTCTCGAAGATTGGTGCCACGGCCCCCTGACTCTTGCCGCCCATCGCGCGGAAGCCCTGAAATCGCTTGTCTCTTACGTTGATCCAGTCGCCTTCAGCTCCCGGGTCGAGCTGCTGCCAGCCGAGGGCGTCCAAGCCTTTCGCCTTGATGAGGTCGGTTCCGTTCGCCACTATCTCCAACTTGCGTTTCCGGTCGTGGTAGTCGCCGATGTCTCGGTAGAAGAGACGGCACGCTTCGCCTTCAGCCGCGTTGCCGCCTTTGACGAGCAGAAGCACCGCGATCCCTGCCCGACTGCTCGACCCGAAGATCTTGCCGCCCTCCTTCTTCGATGTCTCGCCAGCGGTCCGTTGATTGCCTCGGAGGTTGAAGCAGTAGATCGCGTCGAACTCCTCGGTGAGTGTGAGGCGCAGGCCAGCGGCGGTGTTCCCGTCGATGAACCCGCTGTTCAGGACGAGGCAGATCACGCCGTCGTTCTCGATCCGGTCACTCGCCCAGCGCAGCGCCCGCACGTACGAGTCATAGAGTGAGTTCTTGTTGACGGCGGTTGACTTAGCTGCATATGTTTCGCGGATGCGCTGGTCAAGCCCGGGGTACTTCAGGTTCTGGTTGCCATCGTTCTGGCTGTTCTGGCCGACGGAGTACGGCGGGTTGCCAGTGATGACGATGATGCGGACGCTCTGCTGCCGCACCGCGCGCTCGGTATTGCCGCCGAGCACGCCGTCCGAAGCCTCCGGTCGGCCCTCGTAGAGCTGGAAGGTGTCGGTCAGAACCATGCCGTTGAACGGCCGGTACTCCGCTTCCCGAGACCTGCTGTGGAACGCCTCCTCGACGTTGATGGCGGCGATGTAGTACGCGAGCAGGACGATCTCGTTGGCGTGCAGTTCACTGCCGTACTTTCGCGCGAGGTCCTCAGTGCGGATGAGCCCTGATTGGAGAAGCCTGACGAGGAAGGAGCCGGTGCCTGCGAACGGGTCGATCACCTGGACCCCTTCGTCGCTCAGCGAAGCGCCGAGGAACTTCCGCAGGGCTTGGTCGGTGAGATGGAGAATGAAGTCGACGACCTCGACCGGCGTGTAGACAATGCCGAGGCGATCGGACACTTCCGGCATGGCGTTCTTGAAGAACTGCTCGTAGAGCTCCAGGAGAATCTTCTGACGCCCCACGGGGTTGTTGATGCCCTCGATGCTGACCCGAACCTGCTCGTAGAAGCGTTTGAGGGTGTCACGCTCAGTGTCCAGAGCCTGGTCGTCCAAGGCTTCGAGCACGGTCTCCATGGCCTCGGAGACAGGGTTGTGCGCGGCGAACCGGTACTGCTCGAAGAGTGCGTCGAACACGGGCTTCGTGATGAGATGCTGCGCAAGCACCTCGATCGCGTCCTCCTCGGTGACGGAGGGGTTGAGGTTCGAACGCAAAGCTGCGACGAACGTGTTGAACACGATTCGCTTGCCCGGAAATTCAAGTGCGTTTCTTATACGGGACATGTGGCCGCCCGCAATGGCCGCTATCTTCTTGGCCCACTCCTTCCAATAGACCCGTGTGCCGACTTTCTGCACAATCCGTGCGTAGATGGCATCACGCCACTCATCCACCGATGCCATGCCGCTGCGAGCGGCCTGCACAAGGCTGCCAAGGTCGCTCGGGTCGTCGTCGGCGGCGATGTGCCCGGCCAGGATCCGTTCGGAGCGGGACTTGTTGAGCCCGATGCGGTTGACTTCGGCGTTGAACCGGTCGTCATGGGAGCGGAGGGCGTTGAGGACCTGCCATACGGCCCTGTAGCGCTCGTTGTCATCGAGCGCCTCGTTCGGGGGCACGCCTTCCGGTACGGCGACCGGCAGGATGATGTAGCCGTACTCCTTTCCGTGAGCCCGACGCATTACACGGCCCACGGCCTGGATGATGTCGATGACCGAGTTGCGCGGGTGCAGGAACAGCACCGCGTCGAGTGCCGGCACGTCCACGCCCTCGGACAGACATCTGGCATTAGAGAGGATCCTGGCGGCTCCCTCACCAGGGTCGGACTTCAGCCACTCGAGCGCTCCGCCGCGCTCCAGCGCGTTCATCGTGCCGTCGACGTGCTCCACTTCGCAGCGGAGGCTCTCCTCGGAGGCCCCTCCGAGCCGCTCGGTCACCTGTGAGAACACCTCGGCCAGGTGCTTCGACGCGGCTATGTTCCGCGCGAAGGCGACTGCCCGTCGCATGGGCGCCTCATCTGCGCGGAACCCGCTCTCCGCGATCGAGGGTCCGAGGCGCTTGCGCAGTCCGTTCCAGACGCCGATGAGCTTGGCGGCGTCGGCGACGTTGAGCTCCATGTTGTCGTCGGCGAGTTCAACCTGCAAGGTCTTGGCCGCGTAGCCTGCGTCTACGCTCAGCACCAGGACCTTGTAGTCCGCGAGCAGCCCGGCCCCGACCGCCTCTCCGAAACCCAGCTTGTGGAACTCGGGCCCGAACCTCGCCTCGTCGTCCATCGAGCAGAGCTCGACGCTCGCCCGCTGGGCGTCCGCTTTGGCGGGCTCGGTGAAGATCCGCGGCGTCGCGGTCATGTACAGGCGCCGCTCGGCAGCGATGTACTGCGAGTCGTGGATCCGGGTGAAGTTGGACTCGTCCCGCCCGGCGAGCATTGCGCCGGTGGTGCGATGCGCCTCGTCGCAGATGACGAGATCGAAGGCGTCCAGACCCAAAGCCTGAGCATCGGCGATGACGGGCAGGGACTGGTATGTGCAGAAGACCGCGGTCATTCCAGGCCCATAGTCGCCACCGCGGATCCGATCGGCGAGTTTTACCGCGTCCGTGGTGGCGGGCAAGGCGAGGTCGTGAACCGCCTGGTCCCCTGAATCGGACTGCTTGGGCTGCTTCGAGACTTTCGAGTCTGAGCAAACCGCGAAGGGCCGCAGGGCGGCCTCTGCCTCGGAGACCCATTCGCGCATGGTCTGGGCCAGGAGGGCGATCGACGGCACCAGGACCAGCACGCTGATGGGATCTTCATGTGCGGAGGCGAGCCGTTCGGCGATCTTGAGCGAGGTCAGGGTCTTGCCGGTGCCGCAGGCCATGGTCAAACGGCCACGGTCGTGCGTCTCGAACCCAGCGAGCACGGCTTCGATCGCTTCATCTTGGTGCGGCATGGGCGCCTTCTTGGCGCGCAGATAGCGCGGCCCGAGACGCTCACCTGCGACCCACGCGTGCTCGGAGGCGACCTCGCTCCAATCGATCGGGCTCGTGTCGAGCTGGGACATACCGACCCTGGTCACCTCGACCTGCTGGCCCGCGAGGGCGGCCTCAGCGTTCGGGCCCCATTTGTCGGTACTGGAAACGATGATCCGCCGGTTGATGCCCTTCTTGCCCGAGGCCGTGAAGAAGGAGTCGAGGTCGGCTTTGCGGATCACCTTGTCCGGCTCGTAGAACTTGCACTGAATCGCGCAGAATTCTTCGGATCCGGCCTCTCGCGCTACGAGATCGATACCGGTGTCGGTGGCGTTGTCTTCGGCGAGAGGGGAGTCGGCCCACATCCACACCTCGGAGAACTGCTGCCGCCATTGCGGATCGGTACGGAAGAAGGCGAGCATGAGCTGCTCGAAACGTTTCCCGCGTTCCGCGTTGGTCTGCGACGCAACTCGAATGTGGTCGAGGATTTCCCGAACGCTTCCGGTCATGACGCTGCCTCCCTTGGGAAGGAACGGCGTCAGACTTACCCCCCACTTTGCGTAACGCCCTCACTACATGAAGGACGTTAGCGTATCCGCACTCTCTGTACAACCCTCAGAACAAGACTGAGCAGACGGACGGTGTGTGGATTCCAGAGCAGCCTCCCTGGCGGGCCGTGTCGAGTTCCGTGGGCGAGGCTAATCTGGATCGATGAACGGCGATCCCCTCGTCGCCCGCCTTGAAGCGGTCGATCTGCGCGAAATCTGGCACCACGAGGCTCATCACTTCACTCCTTGGCTATTGAACAACGCCGATGCACTGGCCGAGGCGCTCGGCATGGAGTTGGAACTCGAGCAGGCAGAGCACCCAGTCGGTGACTTCTCGCTCGATCTCATCGGCACTGATGCCGCCACCGGAGATCGAGTCATCATCGAGAACCAGCTCGCCGACACCGACCACGGCCACCTCGGCCAGCTACTGACCTACGCTGCGGGGACCGATGCGGCGGCCGTCGTCTGGATCGCGCGGAACTTCCGCGAGGAGCACCGCAGGGCACTCGACTGGCTCAACGAGCGAACCGACTCCGACACCCGGTTCTTCGGCGTCGCCGTCCGTGTCTGGCGCATCGGGGACTCGGCTCCCGCGCTGCAGTTCAACGTGGTCGCGGCCCCGAATGACTGGGGCAAACGTGTCCGGTCGACCGCTGCGGCCCAGCAGCGCGGCGAGGGCAAGCGACCGCTCTACCTCGAGTTCTGGGAACAGCTGACCAATGCGATCAGCCAGCGTGGTCATGGATGGTGCCGTCCCGGTCGTAGGAACTCGGTCAACTGGATCGACTTCTCGACCGGGGCGCCTCGTGGAACGCAATACGGGATGAGTTTCACCCGGGACTCACTGCGCTCCGAGCTCTACCTGCACAACCGGGAGCAGATCGAGCCGTCAACGAGCTTCGAGCGCTTCCTCGAGCGCCGGGAAGCGCTGGAGACCCACTACGGTAGTTCGCTCGAGTTCGAGGCGCTCGAGGGCAGGAAGGCGAGCAGAATCGCCGACTACCGACCTGGTTCAATCGAGGACACTGACGCCTGGCCGGAGTTCATCGACTGGTTCATCGATGCGCAGAGGCGGCTCCGAGCCGCAGTCGAGACCGTCGGGAAAGCATCAACACCGTCCGGCGATTGACCCGAGAAGAGCCGTCTTTCACCAGTTCATCCAGGTTTGAGGCCATCGGACACCGCCCTAACCTGCGGGTATAGGTTCCCATACGCTTCGATGATCGCTGTAAGGCGGCAGGACCCGGCCGTTCGGTCCGGGCCTTTCGAGTGTTGCGATCGTCTTGATTGGCGGGCCCTGCGGGTGCGGGTTCGGCTTGTGGGCCGGATACGGTTCATGGATGGCCTACAGCTATTTCTCCCTGGACGACGCTACGGCCACCCTCCGGTCGGCGCTCGCGCATTCGCAGCGGCTTCCGGCGTTGTCGGCGCTGCTCGACGGTGATCTGCTCTGGGACCGGTCGGCGCAGCAGCTCGTGATCATGGTCGATTCGTGGATCGAGGGCATCGGGTACGGGCGTCGGATGCACACGTGTGTGGCTCGCCGCGTCATCGAGGACAGCGATATCGCACGCGGTTTCTCCAACGGAGCCAAGACCGCCGGTCCCGAACTCGTGGCCGCGGCGGCCGACGAGGTGCTCGACATCATCGCCGCCGGCATCTCCGGAGTCGACGGCTCCGCAGTGTCGGCCGCGACCACCGCAGCCCTCTATGGCGGCCTGGCGGAGTCCCCGACTCGGAAGCTGATGTTCACGGCGCTGCGGGAACGGCAGCTCGCGCGCACGACCCAACTGTGAGCAGCGGGCTGAAGACGCTGTGACGAGCCACCGCAGTGGCCGGCGTCCCGAAGCCATTCGCCGGTCCCTGGAGTCCTCCACGCTGTCGGTCGTTCGTGGGATGGCGTGGAGATGAAGAGCTGCAATAACATTGCCTCATTACGCATAGCATCTGCATCGCTACGAGGATGTCTGGCGGGAGAACGGAACCGCCACTGTCGCGTATCCGACACTTGAGCGGCACGTATGGGACCTTGAGGACAGTTCGCGAGCTGTGAAAATATCCGTAAGGGCAGACACCTCTCAACTGTCCTGGAAAGTGGCACCGATGGCTGGCCCGAACGGCGGCAGACGGTCGCGGAAACCCGTGTCGACTGAACACGCCGACGAATGGATCGAGAATCAGATTGCGCGCCATCGACGCAAAGCGCGGCGCGTCTACCGGACCGGCCTGGGCCTGCGCTGCATAATGCTCCTGTTCGCGCTGGTGGCGGTCCTTCCGGATTCAAGCCTCATCAAGTTCTCCGAGTACGCGGGGGCATACGGTGCGAGTGTCACGATTGCAGGCCTACTCGGAGCATTGATGATAGTGGTGATCAAGTCGCTGAAGATATCAGAGACACTCGATCATCTCCACGGTTCGATCGAATATCTCCAGGAACGGGAGACTTCTCTGCTCGGCAGTGATTCACTGACGAAGGAATTGGCCCGAATGGAGATCTCCAGAGAGCTCGGTGCGCGGGAGGCCGTGCACCGACGCGGTGTTCTCGAACGGCTCGACGGCATCGTCGACGGCTGGCGCGACCCGGGAGGTGCAAACGAATGACGGCACTCGGGTGCATCGGCATCATCGGTGAAGCGGCCTGGAATCCGCTCGTCGCTCAGGCGCAGCACCTCACCGACGGGGACGTCCTTCCGCTGCCGAAAGGAAGTCTCGTCTGCTGCAAGCCGGACAAGTACCTTTCATCGCTGACGCAGGTCAGGGAGCTCATCAGGGCGAATCCGCGATACCGGTTCATTCTGACCATCGGGAGCTTCAATTCGATCCCCCGACCCGAGTTCTTCGATCTGTACTGCGAGTTCGCCATGTCCGGGCACCGGGGCCCTGGGGAGATCCTGTTCTGCGCGCAGACCTTCTCTGCGAGCGGAGGGACACTGCGCATACTGCCCGTCGCCGACTATCTGCCTTTCACGATCGGCAACCTCGCGAGCCTGGAGGTCATGCCCACACCGTTCGGACCCGTGGAGAACTCCGATCTCTGGTACAGCAGAAGCAATGTGAACTACGTCGACCCGTACGACCGATTCGACGCCATGACGCGGGGCTCGGAAATGGGTTTCTGGTACTCGCCTGAGGGGTTCATGTATCTGGCGCACCAAGCGCTCTGCAACCGGGTTTACCGGACCAGGTCCCGACGCATCGTCGGATTCTCCTTGAGGGACCTCAAATCCGATGAGTTCGTGAAGCTGCTGTTCGTGTTCGAGATTCTGGGAATCGATGTCCGGATGATCTACGAGGACGATTTCTCCCAGTTCACCGAAGACAGCGGCCTCTCCGGTTTCAGGATCTTCTCCAGAGCGGGCGGCTACTCGTTCCTCAAGATAGGCGACGAACTCTGCTACAGCGACAACGCCGCAGTCGCCGACTCGATCACCGAGGGCCAGGCGGAGCTGCTCGGGCTGCTGTGCGTACACGACTCGGTCGAGTCGTTCATGGTGCGGTTCCAGCAGGTCATTCCCAAGCCGGACAAGAGCACATGGCGACGCAGGGCGCTCAAGGCAAAACGCCTCATCGAACGGTTCAATCCATACCCGCTCACCATGAAGCACGCCGTTCTCGACGAGTTCGTATCGCAATGGAGATCCATATGAAGTCAGTGAAGATCCTGGGCAGGACGAACCTGCGACCGCGGCAGATCGAGAGACTGGCGGCGATATGCGACCTAGAGGTGTTCGAATCGAATGTGTTGAATCGATCCATCGACGAGGTGATCCGGCGCGCGGACAACGCGGAGATCGCATTGATCAACGCGTTCACGCCGATCGACAGGAGGGCCGTAGGGTCGCTTCCCGCGCTGCGCGCAGTCGTCTCGTGTTCGGCCGGCATCGATCACGTGGACCTGTCGGCCTGTGGTGAGGCGGGCATCAGAGTCTTCTGGTTTCCCGGATACTCGGCCCGGACGCTGGCGGAGAAGACGTTGGCGTTCATCCTCATGGGGTTGAACCGGATACTCCCGGCCGTGCAGAGCGTGCGGACCGGGGAGTGGGACTATCTCGCGTTCCAGGGCCGGGAGGCTCCGCGACGGGTAGTCGCGGTCCTGGGCTACGGCGCGACGGGCAGGATCGTCCGCGAGTTGTGCGAGTCTTTGGGGTTCCTGGTCGAGACCGTCAACTCCCGTACTCCGTCCGACGACATCCGTCGCATCCTCAAGCAAGCGGACATCGTCACCCTCCATCTGTCGTTGAACCAGAAGACCGAGCGCTACCTGCGGAAGGAGACGCTCCGGATGCTCAAGGACGATGTGATCATCGTGAACACCGCCCGCGGGGGCCTGATCCACGATCGCGATCTGGTCGACTTCTTGCGCGGGCACCCGCAGGCGACGGCGTTCCTCGACGTCCTCGCAACCGAGCCGATGCCCACGAACAGCGATTATCGAGACGTCTCGAACGCCGTGGTAACGCCGCACATCGGCTGGAATTCCGTCGAGTCCGACGCCCGTCTCGCGGACCAGACCATGCAGAAGCTGATCGACCTCATCGAGCAACCTGTGCCCGCGTCACGTGGCACCGCGAAATAGGAGCGGCCCCTTGTCGGCAACCCCCTTCTACGACGAAGAGGAGTCCGAGTTCTACGGCATGTGCGTCGAAGACCTGATCCGGCGGAGACAACGTTCTCATGGGAGCGCTTTCGGAATGGTGGAGCTGGGGGTGGGTACCGCGAAGACGATCTGCGGCGTGCTCCGCCGCGTCGGAGCCTCGATCCATGTGCACGGATTCGAGATCGACGAGTCCTCGTTTCGCAGTGCCCGCTCCAACATCCGGGATCACGCACTGGAGGATCGCTACCGGCTCACGCACGGAGACTTCTTCGAAGCCATGGCAGACCTCCCTGCACGCGGCTGCCTCATCAGCAATCCACCGTATCTGCCGTCGCCCGACCCCCAGATCCGACTACCTCATCTCTGGGGCGGCGAACACGGCGACCACATCAGCCGCCGCGCGATCGCATTGGGCTTTCCGCATGTGCTCCTGATGCTCTCGTCGTTCGCGAATCCGCTGGGACTCCTCCGATGGGCCCGGGCACACGACTATTCGCTGGTCCATTGGGTCGCTCGACCGATCGAGTTCGGCGACTATTCAAGTGAGCCGAAAGTGCGCAGGCACATCGACGAACTGGCGGCCGCAGGTAGGTCGTTCGTGACCGAGGACTCCTATCTGCTGGTCGGCGCGACCTGGAGCAAGGAGGGCCCCTCCGCCGACCGCTCGGCCGAACTGGCACGGCTCATCCGCGGCCACTCGGTGCCGAGGCACTCGGGGAGTGCTCCATCGGCCCGGCTCACGCGTGAGGGAATTTCAGCCGCGGTGATATCGGACCGGCGTCAGGACTCCCCCATGGTCGCGACCGACAGCGAATGAGGAAGGTGGAGTTCCGCCCAGACGACCCGTCCGCCCGATCCCGGGAGGTAGTAGTCCCAGGCCTTGCTGACCGCGCCGACGGCGAGAACCTCCGTCAGTTCGTTCTCGTCGGACTGGGACTCGGGGATCACCGGCGGCTCGGCGAGGTCGTCCCAGACCTCGACCAGCAGGCTCCGCTGTTCCATGCGCATCCTGAGCACGATCATCCCCACTCGGCGACCGTGGAAGTCGACGAAGGTCTGCAACCGCCGGGACGACTCCGGTTGCGCTCCGACCGCGTGCGCCACCAGCTCCGAAGCGACCAGCTGTGCGTTCTCCATCAATTGCGGAGGCCGGCTGAGATCCCAGGCGCCGAGGACACTGCGCACCAGCTCGCGGGCGGAACCGACCGATCCGGGCAATGCAGCCAGCCTCAGTTCGCCGATGAGCTCGGAAACACCTGACGCCTGGTCGGCGGCTGTTGCCATGCTTTCCCTCAATCGCTGTAGGCGGTAAGGTTCATTGTCAACCTTTGACGAGCGCTCAGCAAGCGTAACCTGACAATGCGTTGTGTTGTGTTTCAGCATCACTTCGATCGACTTGCATCACAGTGATATCCGTCAATAGGATGCATTCGGGATCGGGCCTGCAGACAGGCAGTCCACGGTCGGTCCACCTCCGTCCCGGTTCATTTCCGCCCGTGTCGCGGCGCGCGTTATGCCCGCCTGGTGGTCTTGAGGGCTGCTTCGTATTGGGGGCGGTCGAATTCGAAGGGGCCGAGATCGGTGAGGTCCCAGGCGGGGCGGTGCTCGTTCTTGAAGTCGCTCCAGGTCACGGTGGTGGGCGTGAGGTCGACTCGGGCGAGGAGGGGCCAGCAGCCCCAGTCGCCGCAGTCGCAGCCGAGGAGGACGGTGTCGCCGTCGAGGGTGAGCACGGGCTCGCCGAGGAAGTGGCGGCTGGGCCAGCGGACGGGGCCGAGGTTGGTGAGGCCGGCGTAGGCGCCGGCGAGGTCCTCTTGGCGGTCGGCTCTGGCGGAGCGGAGTTCGGCGCGGCGGGCGTGTTCTTGGAGCGGGACGCCGTCGACCTTGATCTCCAGGACTTCGTTCGTCGCAACGGTGAATTCGATGCGGTTCATGCCTGCATCGTAGGGGCCGGGGGCTTGTCGGGGCGGCGGGTTTTGTCGGGCTTCTAGGGCGGATGCTTTTATTCTGGTGACTTGAGTCACTTTAGTTGTAGGTTTTCGCGTTTTCCTTCGTGTGTTCTTTAGCGACACCTCAGCAGCCCAATCCAAATCGGATCTTCCCTCCCGGGACGGAGTCTGCTCGGTTCGCACTGTCCACATAGGTCTATGACCTGATCCCCTGACCACTGAAAGCAGTCCTCCGCGATGACTCACACCTCCGCCCGCCAGCGCGTCGTCATGCTGGTGCACAACGGCGTCCACGGCGACTCGCGCGTCCAGAAGCAGGCCCGGTCGGCCGCCGAGGCCGGGTGGGACGTGCTCCTGCTCGGCCGCGCTCCGGGGAAGGAGGAGGTGTCGTGGCGGCTCGGCGGGGCCGAGGCGCGGTTGCTGCCGTTCAAGCACGTGAGCACCCGCGCGCATGAAGTGCGGTCGCCGCGGCTGTTCGCGCCGCTCGCGTATCGGTTCCCGGCCATGGGAAAGCAGCGGTTGCAGTTGGCGCGGACCTGGCGGGCGCAGATCGGCGAGATCATGGCGCGGCAGGCCGCCGAGGGTTCGGACGGGGCGTTGCAGAAAGCCGCGCTGCTGCCGCGGCGGGTCGCGGTCAAGGTGGCGGGCAAGTGGATCGGGCTGCGGGCGAACAGCACGAGGAAGGTGGCCGGGCGGCGGGCGCAGATGACGTCGCCGTTGGATCGATTCACGACCGCGTTCTGGCTCAAGACGATGGGCGACCGGGCATGGCGGAGGCTGGACCCGTCGCTGTGGGACATCGAGATCGCGTTCCGGGCGGCGATCGACGAGTTCGAGCCGGATCTCATCCACGCCAACGACTTCCAGATGCTCGGCGTCGGCGCCAGAGCGAAGCTGCGGGCCCGCGTGAAGGGCCGCGAGGTGAAGCTGGTGTGGGACGCGCACGAGTTCCTGCCGGGCATCCGGCCCTGGAATCCGCACCCGCGTTGGCATCCGGCGCAGCTGGCGCACGAGTCGGAGTACGGGCCGTACGCCGACGCCGTGGTCACGGTCTCTGAGACGCTGGCCGATCTGCTGCGGGAGCGTCATGGATTGACGGAGACCCCGCAGGTGGTGATGAACACGCCCGAGGTCGATGAAGTGCACGACGGGGCGGCGCCGCCGAGCCTGCGCGAGCAGTGCGGGATCGGGGCCGACACGCCGCTCATGGTGTACAGCGGCGCGGCCGCGCCGCAGCGGGGCCTGGCCGACATGGTGCGGGCGCTGCCGCTGCTCGACGGCGTCCACTGCGCGTTCGTGGTGGGGAAGCCGCAGTCGGCGTTCATGTCGGAACTGCGCGCGCTCGCGGCGGAGCTCGGCGTGGCCGGGCGGGTGCACGTGCTGCCGTACGTCGAGTACTGGCAGGTGGTGCCGTACCTGGCGCAGGCCGACGTCGGCCTGATCCCCATCCACCACTTCCCGAACCACGAGCTGGCGCTGATCACGAAGTTCTTCGAGTACGCGCACGCGCGGCTGCCGATCGTCGTCTCCGACGTCGAGACCATGAGCGCGGTCGTGCGCCGCACCGGGCAGGGCGAGGTGTGCCGGGCCGAGGACCCGCGGGACCTGGCGCGCGCGGTCGCGGCCGTGCTCGCCGACCCCAAGGCGTACCGAAAGGCCTACGAGGACGGCGAACTGCTCGACCAGTGGACGTGGGCGAGCCAGGCCGAGAACCTGCACGCGGTCTACCGCGGGCTGCTCGCCCGGTGAGCGTGCGGTCGCGGGTCCGGCAGGCGCTGCCGGGACGCCGGCCGGTCGGTCCGCTCGTCGACGAGGCCGGGCGCGACACGCGGGCGGCGCGGGAGCGGTTCGGCCTGCCGGCGGCGGGGCTGCTGGTCATGGTTCTCGGGGATCCCGGGGTCGAGGAGCTGCGGGTCCTGTGGCCGGCGCTCGGCGACGGTGCGGCGGTGGTCGCGTGCGCCGATCCGGTTCGGGCCGAGGCGATCCGGGCGGCGGCGCGGGAGCACGGGGCGGCGGCGCATCCGGTCGCGGCCGGGGACGACCTGGCCGGGCTGCTGTGCGCGGCCGACGTCGGGCTGGTGCTGACCGCGCCGCCCGAGCGGTTGCTGCCGCAGGAGTTGTTCGCGTGCTTGGACGTCCGGCTGCCGTTCGCGGCGGCCGGGAACCGGGCGGTGCGGCGGTTCGCGAAGAAGTGGGGCGTGGGTCGGGCGTTCGACGAGGGCGATTCGGAGTCGCTCGGCGAGGCGCTGCGCCGGGCCGCGGGGATCACGCGGGGGTTCGCCGCCGCGGCCGCCGACTACCGCTTGGATTGGGAGACCTGCTGGCCGACACCGGATTCGCGTCCGGTGCGGCTCGGCATGGGGACCGCGAACTCGGCCGGGCAGCTGGCGCAGCTCGCGCGGGCCGTGACCCGCGCGAGGCAGGACGTCGGGGCGGAGGTGGTCATGACCGATCCCGGTGCGGTGCTGCGGTATCCGGCGGACGTGCACCTGGATCCGAAGCGGCAGGCCGATCTCGACGTGCAGCTCGACCAGGCGCGGCGGGTCTTGGGCTCGTACACCCATCTCATCGCCGACGGCTCGCGGGCGATGCTCGGCTGGATGAACGGGACCGACCTGGCCGGGGATCTGCCGGCGCTGCGGCGCGCGAGCGTCAAGGTGGCGCTGCTGGCGCACGGCAGCGAGGTCCGCGACCCCGACCGGCACCTGCGCGAGTACGAGCACTCGCACTACCGGCACGCCCCGGCCGACGTCCTGGAGACGTTGCGGCGCAAGTCCCTCCGGAACCGGCGGACCGCCCTGGAGTCGGGCCTGCCGCTGTTCGTCACCACGCCCGACCTGCTCGACGACCTGCCGGGCGCGGTCTGGCTGCCGCTCACCGTGGACGCCGACCACTGGTACTGCGACCGGCCGGTCTTCGAGCGGCCCCGCCCGGTCGTCGTCCACGCCCCGTCCAAGCGCTGGACCAAGGGCTCGGCCGACATCGTCCCGGTCCTCGAAGACCTCGACCGGGCCGGGCTGATCGAGTTCCGCATGGTCGAGGGCGTGCCGAGCCACCGGATGCGGGAGTTCGTGCACGAGGCCGACCTGGTGGTCGAGCAGATCGGCATCGGCGCGTACAGCGCGTTCGCGTGCGAGGCGATGGCCGCGGGAAAGCCGGTTCTGGCCCGGCTCGACCCGCGCAACGTCGAGCGGATGGGGACCGAGCCGCCGGTCGTGGACATCACGCCCGGCAGCCTGCGCGAGCGCGTGGAGGAGCTGGTCAAGGACCGTGAGGCCGCGCGGCGGCTGGGCTTCGCGTCGCTGCGGTACGCGCGGCGGGTTCACGACGGGCGCATGGCCGCGGAGGTCCTGTCGGGGTTCCTGACCTAATCCGTGGTGCGGTAGGGGTTCATGGCTTCTCGGAGGGCGTCGAGGAGGAGGCGGCGGGACGGCTGGGCGGCGTGGCCGGAGCGGGCGAAGAGGACGATGCTGCGGCGGTCGGCGCCGTCCAGGTCGATCAGGCGGAGCCCGTCGGGGCGCATCCGGAGCATCATGCGGGTCGCCGGGGTCGCGCCGAGGCCGGCGGCGGCCATCGCGAGGCAGGCGCCGGTCTCGGTGACCTCGTGCAGGACGTGCGGCTCGAATCCGGCCCGGCGGCACATCGCGCGGGACGCGGCGCCGAAGCGGGTGGCCGCTGGCGCGAGGATCCAGTCCGCTTCCGCCAAGTCGGACAAGGGAACCCGGGTGCCGAGGTCGGAGTGGTCGGCGACGGCGACCGCGAGGGGTTCGGTCACCAGGACGATCCGCTCGACGCCGGCGGCCGCCGCGGGCGGGGCCGAGGAGTAGTCGACCGCCAGGGCGAGGTCGACCGAGGCGCGCCGGACCGCCTCGGCGGAGGCGTCCACGTCGAGTTCCACTGAGCGGACCCGGATCCAAGGGGCTTCCTGCTGGAGGATCGCCAGGGCCGGGCCGAGGGCGACGGCGGCGGGGCTGCCGAAGACGCCCAGGCGGATGTCGAGCCGGGCCTGGCCGGGCCGCCAGTCGCCCTCCATGGCGGCGACGGCCTCGGATTCGGTGATGAGGATGCGCTCGGCGTAGGCGAGGAAGCGGGTACCGCGCTCGGTCAGGCGCAGGCCGCGCCCGACGCGCTCGAACAGGGGGTGCCCGAGCTCGCGCTCCAGGGCCGCGATCTGCTGCGACACGGCGCCGGTGGTGTAGCCGAGGGCGGTCGCGGCGCTGGTCATGGCCCCGGAGCGGGCCGTCTCGACGAAGGCGCGCAGGCGCACGAAACCGAGGTCCATGCAGGGATGCTAAACGAGATCGTGCAGAACCGTTCGATGGACCTAAAGAGTCCGGGTCGGGATACTGGGGCCGTGAGGGAGAGTCTTGGTGCGGTGCCTGCGGACGCCGAGGTGGTCGTCGTCGGCGGCGGTGTGGTGGGGCTGAGCGTCGCGTTCCACCTGGCCGAGGCAGGCGTGCGCAGGGTCGTCGTGGTCGAGCGCGACCTGGTCGGGCGCGGGTCGTCGGCGAAACCGGTCGGCGGGGTGCGCGCCACGTTCTCCGATCCGGGGAACATCCTGCTGGGGCAGCGGAGCCTGGAGGCGTTCGAGCGGTTCGGCCCCGGGATCGGGTTGCGCCAGGTCGGGTACCTGTTCCTTTGCCGCAGTGAGGAGGAGGTCGCCGAGGTCGAGCGGTCGACGCGGCTGCAACGGCGTCTCGGCGGGTCGGGGCGGATGGTCTCGGCGGCCGAGGCGGTCGGCCTCAACCCTTATCTGAACGGGGACGCGCTGCTCGCGGCGTCCTTCTCCCCCAGGGACGGCCACGCCGAGCCGGCCCTGGTGGTCGCGACCTACCGGGCCATGGCCGAGGAACTCGGAGTCGTGGTCTGCGAGGGGACCGAGGTGGTCGGGATCGACCTCGCGGGCGCGGATATCGAAGCGGTGCAGACGGATCGCGGGACGGTCCGCACGCAGCGGGTGGTGTGCGCGGCCGGGGCCTGGTCGGCGCGGATCGGCGACATGGCCGGCGTCCCGCTCCCGGTGGAGCCGGTGCGGCGCCAGATCGGGATCACGCCGCCGGAGGCGAAGCCGCCGACCGTGCCGTTCACCCTGGACCTGTCGACCACGCTGTACTTTCACAACTGCGGCGACGGGCTGCTGCTGGGGATCTCGAACCCGGAGCAGGAGCCCGGCTTCGGGCGGGAGTATTCGGCGGAGTGGCGGCCCGCCTTCGACAAGGCCGCGCAGGTCGTGGCACCATCGCTGGTCGGGCGGGAGCTCGCGTCGGGTTGGGCGGGGCTGTACGAGAACACGCCCGACCACAACGCGCTCATCGGCGTCTCGCGCCAGGTGCATGGATTCGCTTACGCGACAGGGTTCTCCGGGCACGGCTTCCTCCAGGCGCCGGCCGTCGGCGAGGTCGTGCGGGACCTGTACCTGGGCCGCGAGCCGTTCATGGACCCGTCGCCATTCCACGCCGACCGGTTCGCGGCCGCCGCGCCGGTGCGCGAGCGGCACATCATCTAAGGAGCACACATGATTCCGACCTGGCAGCTGCGGGCCCGGTTCGCGATCCGCCTGGCCGAGATGTACGGCACGGAGGTCCCCGCGTATCACACCCTTGTGGACGTATGCCGCGAGGTGAACGACGAGGCCGCGCGCGCCCGCGGCGAGGACGGCGAGCGGCTCGGGAGCATCGAGCGGGTGACCGCGGAGCGCCACGGCGCCATCAGGGTCGGCTCGCCGCGCGAGATGGCGGAGGTCGCGCGGGTCTTCGCGGCGTTCGGGATGCTCCCGGTCGGCTTCTACGACCTGCGGGACGCCTCGGCGTCCTCGGTCCCGGTGGTGTCCACGGCGTTCCGGCCGATCGACGCCGCCGAACTCGCGAGGAATCCGTTCCGGGTCTTCACCTCGATGCTCGTCACCGAGGACCGCCGGTTCTTCGACGCCGAGACGCAAGAACGGTTGGAGGCGTTCGTGGCCGGGCGGGAGCTGTTCGGGGCGGAGCTGCTGGCGCTGGCCGATCGCGCTGCGGCGCAGGAGGGTCTGGGCGAGGACGACGCGGAGCGGCTGCTCGCGCTCGCCACGGACGCGTTCCGGCTCACCACCGAGCCGATCGAACGCGACTGGTACGACCGGCTGGAGCGGATCTCGGCGGTCGCGGCCGACATCGGCGGCGTCCCGGCCACGCACATCAACCACCTGACGCCGCGCGTGCTCGACATCGACGAGCTGTACGTGCGGATGCAGGCGCGCGGCATCACGATGATCAGCGAGATCCAGGGCCCGCCGGACTGGGAGGGCCCTGACGTGCTGCTGCGCCAGACCTCGTTCAAGGCCCTGGCCGAGGAGCGGGTCTTCCGGCACGCCGACGGGAGCATCCACAAGGGATCACTGCGGGTTCGGTTCGGGGAGGTCGAGCAGCGCGGGATCGCCTTGACCCGCAAGGGCCGCGACGTGTACGACCGGCTCGTCGCCGAAGCGGACCGGCGCCTTGCCGAGACTCCGGGGGCGAAGCGGCAGGACGTCGCACGGGACGTGTGGCGGGAGGGCCTGCCGGCCACCGAGCGGGAGCTGGACCTGGAGGGCCTGGGGTTCTTCACCTACCGGGTCGCCGGCCCGGCGCCTGACACCGACCGGGCCGAGCTGCGCGACCTCGTCGCATCTGGGGTCCTGGTGGCCGAGCCGATCGTGTACGAGGACTTCCTGCCCAGGTCGGCGGCGGGGATCTTCCAGTCGAATCTCTCCGACGAGGGCACGCGCGACGACGCCCAGACCGGCGCCGACTACGATCTGGGCCGGCTCGCCGAACTCGTGGGGGCCGAGATCCACGACCCGTTCGACCTCTACGCGGCCCAGCGGGACGCGTCGCTGCGGGAGGCCGGGCACGAACTCGGCGTGCGCATCGACGAGACCACCGACGCAACCAGGAGCAACCGATGACCAATCCCACCACCGCGCCGCCCGCCCCCGGGGCGACCGCCGACGCGGTCCGCAAGGCGCTCACGGCACTCGGCGTCGACGTGCTCGACGGCCCGCACGAGGCGCGCTCGCCGATCACCGGCGAGGTGCTCGCGCGCACGGCCGAGCACACCGAGACCGATGTGGACACTGCGGTCGCGGCGGCGCACGAGGCGTTCCTGACCTGGCGCGACGTCCCGGCCCCGGTGCGCGGCAACCTGGTCAAGCGCTGGGGGCAGCTGTTCACCGAGCACAAGGCCGAGCTGGCGCTCCTGGTCACGGCCGAGGCCGGGAAGATCGAGTCCGAGGCGCTCGGCGAGGTCCAGGAGATGATCGACATCTGCGACCTCGCGGTCGGCCAGTCCCGGCAGCTCTTCGGCCGGACCCTGCCGTCCGAGCGGCCCGGCCACCGGCTCGCCGAGACCTGGCACCCGCTCGGCGTCGTCGGCGTGATCTCGGCGTTCAATTTCCCGGTCGCGGTGTACGCGTGGAACACCGCGCTCGCCCTGGTCTGCGGCGACGCGGTGGTGTGGAAGCCCGCCGAGGCGACGTACCTGTCGGCGATCGGCGCGAACGCGCTGCTGGCGCAGGCGGTCCGGGACGTCGGCGCGCCCGAGGGGATCCACCAGCTGGTCCTCGCGGACCGTGCCGTGGGCGAGGCCCTTGTGGACGATCCGCGGGTGGCCCTGGTGTCCGCCACGGGCTCGGTGCGCATGGGCCGCGAGGTCGCCCCGCGCGTGGCCGCCCGCTTCGGCCGCGTGCTCCTCGAACTGGGCGGCAACAACGCCGCGATCGTCGCGCCTTCGGCCGATCTCGATCTCGCCTTGCGCGGCATCGTGTTCTCGGCGGCGGGCACGGCCGGGCAGCGCTGCACCACCTTGCGGCGCCTCATCGTCCACACCTCGGTCGCCGACGAACTCACCGGCCGCATCGCGGCCGCTTACGGCACCTTGACGATCGGCGACCCCAGTGCGGAGGGGACCCTGGTCGGGCCGCTGATCAACCGTACGAGTTTCGAAGCCCAGCAGCGGGCCCTGACGCGGGCCGCCGCGGAGGGCGGCGAGGTCGTTGCGGGCGGCGCGCGCGTCCTGGCCGACGAGGCGCCCGACGCGTTCTATGTGCAGCCCGCCGTGGTCCGGATGCCGGACCAGTCCGGCGTGGTCCAGGAGGAGACGTTCGCGCCGATCCTCTACGTCCTCGCCTACGACGACCTCGACGAGGCGATCGCCCTCCAGAACGGTGTCCCCCAAGGGCTCTCGTCCTCGATCTTCACGCAGGACCAGGCCGAGGCCGAGCGCTTCCTCTCCGCGAGCGGCTCCGACTGCGGCATCGCCAACGTCAACATCGGCACCTCCGGCGCCGAGATCGGCGGCGCCTTCGGCGGAGAGAAGGAGACCGGCGGCGGCCGCGAATCCGGCACCGACGCCTGGCAGGCCTACATGCGCCGCGCCACCAACACCGTCAACTACTCCGGCCAGCTCCCCCTCGCCCAGGGCGTGAAATTCCTCTAGCCGCGCAAACGCAAGGGGCCCAGACCAGATGGTCTGGGCCCCTTCGCGTTCAGGCCGCGTTCGCGCGGAACTCGGATACGACCTCGATCTTGCCGACGATGTGGCGGTTGAACTCGTCGAGTTCCTCGGCGGGGACCCAGAGTTCGAGGATGGTGCGGCCGCCGGCCTGCTGGACCGGGTAGCGCTCGGCGAAGTCCCGGTCGACCTCGAAGCGGGTCACGTAGCCGACGCCGTCGCGCGGGGCGTTCCAGTCGCGCGCGATCTTCACCGCGTAGTCCTCGTTGAGGACCGGGTAGAAGATCGGCTGGTCGGGCAGGCGCGGCGGCCAGGCCTTCCAACCGGATGCGCGGACGAGTTCGAGCTCGGCGGGGCCGCAGGGGCGCCACAGGGTCAGCGTCTTCGAGTCGGTCATCGCGCGGTTCCGTTCGTGTGCAGGTCAAATGACTGTGGCACACCCTCGGTGCCCGCTGCACCTGGTTTGCGGTCAGGGCTTGGCGGCTTCGAGGCGGGTCGTCTTCATGAAGAGGGTCCACGGGGAGCGGAAGGGGGTGCGGCGCGGAGTGGTGAGGGTGTTGAAGGCTTCGAATGGGGCCCTTGGGAAGTCGTAGTTGAGGAGGCGGCCGCCGGGGCGGAGGGCGCGGGTGATCTCGGCGGCGCCGGCGGCGGGGTCGGACCAGTGGTGGGAGCTGTAGGTGGTGACGACGAGGTCGAAGGCGGCGTCGTCGAAGGGGAGGGCGGCGACGTCGGCGGCGCGGAGGTCGGGCGCGGCGGGGAGGTCGGCGAGGTTGCGCTCGGCGTGGGCGATCATGTCGGCCGAGAGGTCGACGCCGGCGAGGCGGAGGTCGGGGCGGAGTTCGGCGAGGTTGCGCAGGAGCAGGCCCGGGCCGGTGCCGACGTCGAGGACCGCGGCGCCGTCCGGGGCGGCGGCCGCGATGTCGGCGGCGATGCGGCGGTACTGGGCCTTCGCGAAGAGGCGCGCCAGGCGGTTGTAGGTGCGGCTGTGGCGGCCCTCGATGGCGCCGTGGTGGTGCTGGTGCGGCATGACTCGACTCCAATAGTTGTACTCTACAACTTTCTGGTGAGTCTACGATACATAGTTGCAAGACACAACTCTGAGATCGGGGCGAGGATGGGACACGGCGCGGAGCACCTGCACCACCTGCTGATGGACGTCGTGCGGACCGCCGAGTTCGCGCTCATGGAGCACGTGGTGCCCGGCCGGGCGCTGTCGATGTCGCAGCTGCTCGCGCTCCACGAGCTCGACCACCGCGACGGGATGTCGCAGCGCGAGCTCGCCGAGCGCCTCGGCCTGGAGAAGAGCAGCGTCAGCCGCCTGGTCGCCGACCTCGAATCGGAGGGGCTGCTGACGCGCGAGCGCGACCCGGACAACCGGCGCCTCTACCGCCTGGAGATCACCGCCGCCGGCAGGCGGCTCCACCGGGGCGCGGCCGACGTCCTGCACGGGCGGTACGAGACGTGGGCCGGGGCGATGACGGCGAAGGAGCGCGAGGGCCTGGCGCTCGGGCTGCCGGCGCTGCTGCGCGTCATGCGCGGCGGCCGGGCGGGGTGAGTCAGCCGCCGGGGCACTCGGAGTCGCCGCCGCTGCGCGGGATGCACTGGTTCGGGTCGAGTTCGTAGGTCGGCGGATCGTCGTGCAGGACGTCGCCGGCGATCTCGCGGGCGAAGTCGAGCCGCGACAGGCAGACCACGAACGCGACGGCGACGACCGCGTAGACCAGGCCCGTCTTCGGCATGCCGAGGAGGAACGGGAGCAGCACGAGCGCGGCGAGCGTCGCCAGGATCACGATGAAGACGATCTGCGTCCGCCGTCCCCCGTCGTCGACCTCTTGGCAGGTCTCGTAGTCGAGGCAGAAGCTCGCGAAGAAGTGCCACACGACCAGGCCGAGCGAGCACACGAACCAGCCGACCGTGCTCAGGACGACGGCGAGCACCTTGCCGCCCTTGCGGTCGGGCCGGTGCGCGAAGCCGGGGGCCTCGGAGGGTTGCGGGTGCATAGGTCGAGTGTCGGGGCGCTGTCAAACCAGGAATGGGACGAAACGGATGCGAACTGTGGGGACCCCACAACCTCACACCCGTTTCGTACCGGATCGGGCACCCGGATTTCTTGGTTCCCTCCAGTCGGAACGCGAGCCGGTCCCGCGGCGGGGCCGCGGGACCGGGGGTAGGGGGTTAGACGCGGGTCCACTTCTGGTTGGCGCCGGTCCAGCAGGAGTAGAGCTGGACGGCGGCGCCGTTGGCGCTGCTGTAGACGTCGAGGCAGAGGCCGGTGCCGGTGTTGCGGACCGTGCCGTCGGAGCCGAAGGTCCACTTCTGGTTGCTCGCACCAGAACAGGTGCTGATCTGCGCGAGCGCGCCGTTGGCGGTGCCGGAGGGCTCCAGGCACTTGCCGAGGACGCGGAGCTCCTGCGCGGAGGTGACCGTGAACTGCTGGTTCGCACCCTCGTAGCAGGTGTAGAGCTGGACGCGGGTGCCGTTGGCGGTGTTGCCGCTGGGCACGTCGATGCACTTGCCGGCGGAGTTGGAGCGGAGCAGGTCGGTGCCGGTGCCGCCACCGCCGCCACCGCCGCCCGAGGAGCCGGGGGCGACGGCCTGGCCGGTGGCCGGGGAGATCATCCCCGCGCACAGGCCGCGGGCGCGCAGGTTGGCGGCGATCTGCGGGATGGCGTTGATGGTGTTCTGGTAGGCGTCGTGCATGAGGATGACGCCGCCGTTCTGGAGGTTGTTCGCGGCCGCGACGATCTGGGCGGTGCTGGCGCCGTTCCAGTCCTGGGAGTCGACGGACCACAGGACCTCGGTCAGGCCGTACTGCGCCTCAACGGATCTCAGGGTGGAGTTGGTCTCCCCGTAGGGCGGGCGGAACAGGACCGGGGTGCCGCCGCCGGCCTGCTGGATCGCCTGCTGGGTGCTGGAGATCTCCTGGGCCATCTGGGACGAGGACATCTGGGTCATGTGCGGGTGGGTGTAGGAGTGGTTCGCGACCCACATGCCCGCGCTGACCTGGGCCGCGACGAGCCCGGGGTTGGACGCGGCCCGCTGGCCGGTGTTGAACATGGTGGCGCGCAGGCCGTTCGAGGTGAGCGCGTTGAGCAGGCTGGTCGTGGTGCCGGGGTTCGGGCCGTCGTCGAAGGTCAGTCCGACGTAGCCGTTGCAGGTCTGGGCGTACGCGGGACTGGCGACCAGGAGCGCGACGGCGGTCGCGGCGGCGACGGCGAGTGCGGACAGGGTGGCGATGAGCGGTCGGATGCGGCGGCGGATGCCGGGCATGCTGCCCTCCTTGGGATGCGGTGCGGCGCATCAGTCGGCGTCGACGGTTCCCGGAGTGAGGGCCGTGGTCGTCATGAGGGGGACGATGGAACGATGCTTAGACATTGAATATTGTCGATTTAACTGGCCTGTGGGGCAAGGCGGTTGCGCCGGACGGCTTCGATGGTGCGCCGAACGAGCGACGAACGGTCGCCGTGCGGTCACTCTTTGATCGCGGCGGCCTTCCGGCGCAGGTACCGCTGCTCCGGCGTGCTGGTGGCGAGGCGGGCGGCCTCGCCGAAGGCGTCGCGCGCCTCCGGGAGGCGCCCGGCCCGTTCGAGGAGGTGGGCCCTGACGGCGCGGAGGCGGTGGGCCCGCGCGAGGGCGGGATCCTTCAGGAGCGGGTCGAGCATCGCCAGGGCGGCGGCGGGGCCCTCGGTCATCGCGACCGCGACGGCGCGGTTCATGGTGACGACCGGGCCGGGCGCGAGGGCGTCGAGCATCCGGTAGAGCTCGGCGATCTGGGGCCAGTCGGTGTCGGCGTAGGCCGCGGCCTCGTCGTGGACGGCGGCGATCGCGGCCTGGAGTTGGAAGGGCCCCACCGGACCTGACGGGAGGGCACGCTCGATCAGGCGCACGCCTTCGGCGATGAGCGCGGCGTCCCAGCGGGTCCGGTCCTGGTCGGCGAGCGGGACCAGGTCGCCGCGGGCGTCGGTGCGGGCGGGGCGGCGGGCCTCGGTCAGGAGCATGAGGGCGAGGAGGCCGGCGGTCTCGGTGTCGCTGGGGAGGCGGCCGTGGAGGTCGCGGGCGAGGCGGATCGCCTCGGTCGTGAGCGGGACGTCGAGGAGGTCGGTGCCGCCGGTGGCCGTGTAGCCCTCGTTGAAGACCAGGTAGAGGACCTGCCGGGCCGATTCGACGCGGGCGGGGAGGTCGGCGCGGGTGACGTCGCCGAGGCGGGCGCCCGCGGCCTGGAGCCGGGCCTTGGCGCGGCTGATGCGCTGGCCCATGGTGGCGAGGGGGACGAGGAACGCCGCGGCGATCTGCTCGGTGGTGAGGCCGCCGACGGCCCGGAGGGTCAGGGCCACTTGGGAGGCGGGGGTCAGGGACGGGTGGCAGCACAGGAGGAGGACATGCAGCGAATCGTCACTGTCGGTGGCCGGTGGTTCACTTGGGTCAGGTCGGTTCGCGGCGGTCTCGCGGTCGGCCCTGGCGTGGTCGGAGCGCAGGGCGTCGACGAGGCGGCGGGAGGCGGCGCGGATCAGCCAGCCGCGGGGGTTGGCGGGCAGGCCCTCGCGGGGCCAGTGGATCGCGGCGGAGAGGAGGGCTTCCTGGACGGCGTCCTCGCAGGCGTCGAAGTGGCCGTAGCGGCGCACCAGCGCCCCGAGGACGTGCGGCGACTCGCGCCTCCACACGTCCTCAAGACCGGAGTCCATCAGTGCTCCTCGCCGCCGGGCCACATCGCCGGTCGCAGTTCGACGGTCTCGCCGGGGCCGGAGAAGGCGCGCGCGATCTCCTGGGCGCGTTCGGGTCCGGAGACGTCGATGAGGAAGAACCCGGCGAGGTGCTCCTTGTACTCCGAGTACGGGCCGTCGGTGGCGAGCGGTTCGCCGCCGCTCCAGCGGTAGAGCGTCGACGTGCTCGGGTCGGCGAGGGCCTCGCCGTGGACGAGTTCGCCGTTCTCGCTCATCTCGGTGAGCAGCCGCTCGAACTCGGCGTTGAGGTGCTCGCGCACCTCGGCGGGAAGCGCCTGGTTCTCGGGGATGAAGTCCCCGGACGGGTGGCCCCACGGCTGCGGGTTGGAGTGGATGAGGATGACGTACTTCACGGTGACCTCCTGGTCGCGGGTCCGGCTCTTCCGGATCTTCACCCGGGACGACGGAGCCGGGCGGCGGGTTTCGACATCCTCGGCGGAAATTCGCAGGAGATTTTTCAGGCGGGGAGCCGGACGGGTTCGGCCGGCGCCGCGTTGGGGAGGGGGTTGAGGAGTTCGAGGAGGTGGGCGGCCGGGGAGTCGGCCTGGTCCCACGCGGTGGAGACGACCGAGACGGTCCACTGCGGCACGTCCTCGTCGGCGAGCGGCAGGACGCGCAGCGCGGCGGCCTGCGGCTTGGCGGCGACGTGGCGCGGGACGACGGCGATGCCGAGGCCCCGGTTGACGAGGTCGAGAAGGGTGTGCACGTCGTTGACGGTGCAGCGCACGCGCCGCCGGGAGCCGCGCGCGGCGAACACCGACTCGTTCAGGGTGCGCACGCCCCAGGCCGCGCCGAAGTCGACGAAGTCCTGGTCGTCGAGGGCCTCCCACGGGACGGCACCACGAGAACCGGTGGCGCGCGCGGCGAGAGGGTGGTCGGGCGGGGTGACGACCACGAGCGGCTCGCGGCCGATCTCGCGGTGCGGCAGGGTGCTCAGGTGCCGGTCGGTGGCGACGAACGCGACGTCGAGTTCGCCGGCGCGGAGCATGCCGAGCAGGTCGTGCGAGCCGCACTGCGTGAACATGGTCTCGACGCGCGGGTGGCGGCGGTGGAAGCGGTCGAGCAGGGAGTTGACGTCGACCAGGCCGAGGCACTGCTCCGCGCCGATCGACAGGGACCCGGAGACGGCGCGGCTGGCCTTGACGACGGCGTCGCGGGCGCCCGCGGCCTGCTCCAGCATCATGCGCGCGTACGGCAGCAGCGCGAACCCGGCCTCGGTGGGCTCGACCCGGCGCGTGGTGCGCGTGAACAGGGCCGTGCCGAGCTCGTCCTCAAGACTGCGGATGGCCGCCGACAATCCGGACTGCGAGATCCCGGTCAGCTCCGCCGCGCGTGTGAAGTGCCTCTCATCGGCGAGCGCGACCAGGTACTCCATCTGCCGCAGGTCCATGAATCATTCCCTCGGGTTCTCAATCTCAGAAGCGTCAGTTGTTGGACTTCTAGATTAGCGCTCCCTAGCATCGACCTGGACATCCGCCAGCCGGCGGGCGCGCGGCGCCGCGTCCCGCCCAGCCGCAAGGAGTGCACCAATGCAGCAGCGCACCATCGGGAACCGGCAGGTCTCGGCCATCGGGCTCGGCGGGATGCCGATGTCGATCGAAGGGCGGCCCGATGAGGCCCGGTCGATCGCGGCGATCCACGCGGCCCTCGACTCGGGCGTGACGCTCATCGACACCGCCGACGCCTACCACCGCGACGCGAACGAGGTCGGCCACAACGAGACCCTGATCGCCAAGGCGCTCAAGGAGTACGGGCCCGGCGCCGCCGACGTCCTGGTCGCGACCAAGGGCGGGCACCTGCGCCCCGGCGACGGCTCCTGGACCCAGGACGGCCGCCCCGAGTACCTGAAGGAGGCCGTGAAGGCCTCCGCGCAGCGCCTCGGCGTCGAGGCCATCGGCCTCTACCAGTTCCACCGCCCCGACCCGCAGGTCCCGTACGCCGACTCCGTCGGCGCGATCCGCGACCTGCTCGACGAGGGCGTCATCGAACTCGCGGGCATCTCGAACGCGAGCGTCGCGCAGATCGACGAGGCGAACGAGATCCTCGGCGGGCGCCTCGCGTCGGTGCAGAACCAGTTCTCGCCGCGGTTCCGCTCCAGCGAGGGCGAACTGGAGCACTGCGCGAAGATCGGCGTCGCGTTCCTGCCGTGGAGCCCCTTGGGCGGCATCAAGAGCGCCCCCGAGCTCGGCAGCCGCCACGCCGTGTTCAACGAGGTCGCGAACGAGACCGGCACCAGCGTCTACCGGGTGGTCCTGGCGTGGCAGCTCGCGCTCGCGCCCGTCGTCGTCCCCATCCCGGGCGCCTCGCGCCCCGAGAGCATCCGCGACTCGGCCGGCGCGGCCGATCTCGTGCTGAACGAGGACCAGGTCGCCCGCCTGTCCGCCGCCTGACCCACGCCGAGGAGACACCGATGAAGACCTTCACCATGCCCGGCACCGACATCACCGCCCCGAACGTGGTGCTCGGCCTCATGCGCATCCAGGAGAAGACCGACGAGGAGGTGCGCGCCCTCGTCGGCGCCGCGATCGACGCCGGGATCACCTTCGTGGACCACGCCGACCTGTACGGGTCCGGCCGCCACGGCTGCGAGCGCCGCTTCGCGGAGGCCATGCGCCTCAGGCCGTCCGAGCGGGAGCGCCTGGTCATCCAGACCAAGACCGGGATCATGCACCCCGGACCGTACTTCGACTTCTCGTACGAGCACATCGTCGAGTCGGTCGACGAGTCCCTTGCCGCGCTGGACACCGACTACCTCGACATCCTGCTGCTGCACCGGCCCGACGCGCTCGTCGAGCCCGAGGAGGTCGCCCGCGCGTTCGACGACCTCGCCGCGGCCGGGAAGGTCCGCGCGTTCGGCGTCTCGAACCACACGGCCGGGCAGCTCGCCCTGCTGCGCAAGTACGTGAACCGGCCGATCGTGGCGAACCAGGTGCAGCTGTCGGTCACGCACGCGCCGCTCATCGCGCAGGGCGTGGCCGCGAACATGCAGGGCCTCGACCAGTCGGTGGCACGCGACGACGGCATCGTGGACTACTGCCGCCTGCACGACATCACGCTCCAGGCGTGGTCGCCGTTCCAGGCCGGGTTCTTCGACGGGCCGTTCCTCGGCTCCGCGAAGTACCCGGAGCTGAACGCCTCGATCGAGCGCCTCGCCGCGAAGTACGGGGTCCCGCCGATCGCGATCGCGGTCGCGTGGATCACCCGCCACCCGGCGAACATGCAGGTCGTCATCGGCACCACCAACCCGGAGCGGGTGGCGGCGTCGGCGCTCGGCTCGGACGTGCCGCTGACGCGGCCCGAGTGGTACGAGCTGCTCCGCACCGCCGGGTACACGGTGCCCTAAAGGCTTCATTCCGAGAGGGGGCGACAGCGTCCCGGGCTGAGGGGTCCCGGGACGCTGTCGCTGTCTCACGCCGCGCCCGCCCGCAGGCGCCGCAGCATCCGCGCGTCGCTGAAGCCGACCGCGTGGGCCGCGGACTCGGCCGGACTGCCTTGGGCTATCAGGTGTTCGGCGCGTTCGAGGCGGAGCGTCGACTGGTAGCGCAGGGGCGTCATGCCGGTCGCGTCGACGAAGCGGCGGGTGAGGGTGCGTTCGCTGACGCCTGCCGCGGAGGCGAGGTCGGCGAGGCGCAGCGGCTCGGCGAAGCGCACGTCGATGAGGTCCTGGACCTGGTGGACGGCGTCCGAGAGGTGCGAGCGGTGGCGGAGCATGGCGCTGTCCTGGGCGGCGTCGCCGCCGCGGCGGGCGTAGACGACCATGCTGCGGGCGATGCGCGCGGCGACGGCGGGGCCGTGGCGGACGGCGACCAGGTGCAGCGCGAGGTCGATGCCGCTGGCGATCCCCGCGGAGGTGACGACCCGGTCGTCGGTGACGAAGAGGCGGTCACGCTCGACGAACGCGCCCGGATGGCGCTGCGCCAGTTCGTCTTGCAGCTCGTGGTGGGTGGTGCAGCGGCGGCCTTCGAGGAGCCCGGCCTGGCCGAGCGCGAACGCGCCCGAGCAGACGCTGCCGACGGTGCCGCCCCGCTCGTGGTGCGCGATCACCTGGGCCACTTGGGCTTCGGTGAGGCGCGGGCCGCCCGCGGTCTTCGGGGAGCGCCAGCCGGGGACGAGCAGCAGGTCCCCGGGCCCGAGGTCGGGCCAGTCGGTGCTCGCGCGCAGCGGGAGGCCCTGCGCGGTCGTGACGTCCTCGCGGTCGGCGACGTAGCTGGACCGGTAGCCCAGGCCGAGGTCGGCGGCGGTCGAGAAGACCTGGGCCGGGCCGGCCAGGTCGAGCAGGTGCAGCTGCTGCACCAGCAGGAAGACGACGCGGGTCATGCAGGGCCTCCCGATCCGGTCAGCGCGCGGTCACTTCGTCCACCGTAACGATCGTCGCGAAGCGGCCCGCCAGCGCGTACTCGGTCCTGGCGATCACGTCGGCGGTCTGGAGGGTGAGCGGGTCGGCGAGGATCTCCTCGACCGGCCGGTCGTAGTCGCCCTGCCAGTGCGGGATCGGGTGGGTCGCGGTCGCGTCGATGACGAATTCAACGTCGAAGCCGAGGTCGGAGGCGACCCGGGCGGTGGTCTCGCAGCACTGCTCGGTGCGGATGCCGCTGATGCGGACCAGGCCGACGCCGCGCTGGGTGAGGATCTGGTGCAGATTCGTCGTGGTGAACGCGTTGTGCGAGGTCTTGGCGAGTTCGGGTTCGCCCGCTTCGGGTTCGAGGCCCTCGATGTAGGTGCAGTACCCGAGCGCGGGGTCGAAGACGTTGCCGGTGCCGGGCTCGTGGTGGAGGACCCACACGACCAGGTCGCCCGCGGCGC
Organism: Glycomyces dulcitolivorans; assembly: GCF_003265355.1. Lineage (GTDB taxonomy): Bacteria > Actinomycetota > Actinomycetes > Mycobacteriales > Micromonosporaceae > Glycomyces > Glycomyces dulcitolivorans. Next base: position 96,356 of record NZ_QFRW01000054.1, read on the forward strand.
GGGCGTGGTCGACGAGGCGGGCCACCTTCTGGGCGACGTCGGGGTCGGAGGTGACGGCCCAGTTGGGCCGCTGCCGGAAGGACTCTTGGACGTCGATGACGATCAGCGCGTTCTGCATGAGTCGATTCTGTCGCCCGAAAGCCTCGGGCGACAGGCACGATCCCGGCGGCGACCGGAACGATCCGGTCAGCCGCCGCTCAGTTCTGTCGGTGCAGGAGCGGTTCGCCTTTCAGGAAGCGGGCGGTCTCGGCGGCGGTGATGCGGGCGGCGTTGTGGGCGGTCTCGCGGCTGGCGCCCGCGAGGTGCGGGGTCATGACGATGCCTTCGGTGCGGAGCAGGCGGGAGCCGGCGGGGATGGGTTCTTCGGGGTAGACGTCGAAGGCGGCGGCGAAGAGGCGGCCGGTGTCGAGGGCGTCGCAGACGGCGTCGTAGTCGACGAGGCCGCCGCGGGCGCAGTTGACGAGGACCGACCCTTGCGGCATCGCGGCGATCTGGGCGGCGCCGATCATGCCCTGCGTGTCGGGGGTGAGCCTGGCGTGGAGCGACAGGACGTCGGCCTGCGCGAGGAGGTCGGGCAGGTCGAGCGGTTCGGCGATCCCGGCGAAGGCGGCGGGGTCGACGTACGGGTCGTGGACGGCGACGCGGGCGCCGAAGCCACCGGCGATGCGGGCGACGCGGTTGCCGATGGCGCCGTAGCCGATGAGGCCGACGGTGCGGCCTTCGAGTTCGAGGCCGACCGAGTCGTAGCGGTAGTAGTCGCCGCGCCACTTCCCCGCGGCGAGGTCGCCGTGGACCTGCGGGATGCGGCGCATCGCGGCGAGCATGAGCGCGATGGTGTGCTCGGCGGTCGCGGTGGCGTTGCGGCCGGGCGCGCTGGAGACGGCGACGCCGTGCTTCGCGGCGGCTTCGAGGTTGACGTTGACGGGGCCGCCGCGGCCGACGGCGACGAATTCGAGGTCGGGACAGGCGTCGAGGACGCGTGCGGTGATCGGGGCCATCTGGGTGAGGCAGATCCGGACGCCTTGCAGCGCTTCGATGATCGCGTCCTCGGTCCCGGAGGCCTCGATGACCTCGGCGACGGGCCCGAACGGGACGTCGGGCCAGTCCAGGGCGAGCTCGGTGATGTCGAGGTCGGCGTCGACGTGCTCGCGCAGTGCGGCGGCGAGCAGGCCGGGCAGGACGAAATTGTCGCCCGCCGCGAGTACGTTCACTGTCATCGGTGGTCCTCCTCATCGGTCCAGACGGGGGTGTTGAACTGGAGCAGCGAGCGGCGCCCGCCGCCGACGCGCACTTCGGTGAGGCCGACGTTGCGCACCATGGGGAGTCGCCGCCGGTACTCCGACAGCGGGATGCCGAGCCAGTCGCACAGCACCAGCCGCATGAGCGTCGAGTGCCACACGACGAGGACGCGGCCGCCCTCGTGGGCGGCGGCGATCTCGTCGAGGCACGCGCTCGCGCGGGCGACGGCGTCGGCGGGGTGCTCGCCGCCGGGCAGGTGGGCGCCGACCGGGTCGCGTTCGAAGGCCGCGTACTGCGCGGGGAACCGCTCGCGCATCTCGGCGCCGGTGAGGCCCTCGCCGTCGCCGAAGGCGACCTCGCGGAGCCGGTCGTCCTGGCGCGGAACGAGGTCCGCGGAGGCGGCGGCGGGCGCGAGGGTCTCGACGGCGCGCGTCAGGTCCGAGGACCAGACGGCGGCGAGGCCGGCGGTCGCGGCCCATCCGGCGAGGCTGCGGGCCTGGTCGCGGCCGCGGTCGGTGAGGGCCACGTCGGTAGTCCCGGTGTACCGGTTCTCGGCGTGCCAGACGGTCTCGCCGTGGCGCACCATCACGATGTCGGTCAGTGTTCGGCCCTCCGGTGGACATGGGCGGCGAACGGCCGGTCGATCCGGCCCCGCTCATGGAGATGGTCGATGAAGTCGAGGTAGAGCCCGGTGAGCGCGCGGTGCCGGGACGGGTCCGGTTCGATCTCGGTCCCGGTGCGCACCATCGCGGCCGCGGCGTCCACTGGGGACGACTCGGTGGCGGCGGCGAGGACGGCCATGCCGACCGCGGATTCGGCGTGCTCGGGGAGGACGGCGGGGCGTCCGAGGAGGTCGGCGCGCAGCTGCGACCAGTACCGGTTGGCGGAGCCGCCGCCGGTGAAGGCGAGGGTGCCGCCGGTGGGGGCGCCGAGGTGGTCGAGGTAGTCGAAGCAGAGGCGCTCGACGCAGGCGAGGCCGGTGAGGACGCCGTGGAACACGTCGGCGTCGTCGCGGGCCTCGCCGAGCGTGAACGGTTCGAGATCGGCTGCGGCGAAAGGGAACCGCTCGCCGCGTTCTCCCGCGAGCGGGTAGACGACCGGGCCGGGTTCGCGCGTGGCGGCTTCGGCGGTGAGCTTGTCGAGGTCGGCGCCGGGCAGGAGGCGTGTGAGCGCCCCCGCGCCGCTGGAGGACGCGCCGCCGGGCAGCCAGGTCCCGGCGGGGCCGCGGTGGCAGTAGACGACGCCGCCCGGGTCGCGGACCAGGTGCTCCGAGACGCCTTTGAGGACGAGCGTGGTGCCGAGGACGGCGTTCCAGGAGCCGGGGCTCAGGGCGCCGCCCGCGAGCTGGGCCGCGCAGCCGTCGGTCATGCCCGCGACGATCGGCGTCCCGGCGGGGATGCCGGAGGCCGCCGCTCCCGCGGTGCCGACTTCGCCGAGGACGGTGCCGGGGCGGACCACGTCCGGCATGAGCGCCAAGGGGATTCCCAGTTGCGCGAGGACGTCCTCGGGCCAGCGCTCTTCGACGAGGTCGTACCCTGTCTTGAGCGCGTGGCTCGCGTCTGAAGCGAGTTGGCGGCCCGCGAGGCGCCAGGTGATGAGGTCCGGCTGGTGGAGCAGCCTGGTTCCGCCCGGAATCGTCGTCCGCTCCGCCAGCCGGAGGACCTTGGGGAGGGCCCAGCCCGGCTGCATGCGCCGGTAGCCGAGACGGTCCCACACGGCGGCGCCGGTCTCGTTGACGCGCAATGCTTCCGCGGTCGCGCGGGCGTCGTCGTACATGAGGCCGGGCGTGAGCGGGCGGCCTTCGGCGTCGGCGAGGAGGACCGTGCCGGAGGTGCCGTCGATCGCGACGCCGCCGATGCGGGTCGCGTCGAGCCCTTCGGTGGCGGCTCGCGAGGCGGCGGTGAACGCGGTCCACCATTCCTCGGGGTCCTGCTCGTGGCCGGCGCGATTGCGCCTCCCGGTGAGCGGGCAGGTGCCGCGGCCGAGGACGGTCCCGGCGCCGTCGACGGCGAGGACCCGGACGCTCTGCGTGCCCAGGTCGGCGCCGATCCAGATCCGGTCAGCCACGCTGCCGCCGCCAGCCGGCCCGCGCGATCTCGCGCAGGTCCAGGAATTCGCCGTACAGGCGCGAATACGGTTCGGGGCCTTCGGGTTCGAACCGGTCGCCGGTGCGCACGTACTTCGCGGCGGCGGTCGCCAAGTCGGGTTCATCGCCGGTGGCGACGAGCCCGGACAGGAACGCGCCCTTCGCGCCGATCTCGGTGTCGGCGGTGCGGGCGACCGGGACGCCGGTGGCGTCGGCGATCATCCGGCACCAGAAGTCGCTGGAGGCGCCGCCGCCGCACACGCGCAGTTCGCCGACGTCGGCGCCGGAGGCGGCGAGGCAGTCCTTGATGGTGAGGGTCAGGCCCTCGAAGACGGCGCGGGCGAGGTGCTCGCGGCCGTGTTCGAGGGTGAGGCCCCAGAACGTGCCGCGGGCGGCGGTGTCGAGGAACGGGGCCCGCTCGCCGGCCGGGGAGAGGTACGGGAGGAAGACGAGGCCGCCGGCGCCTGGCGGCGCCTGCGCGGCGAGGTCGCCGAGGGCCTCCGGGGAGTCGAGGCCGAGCATCGCGGTGGCCCAGTCGATCACCTCGGTCCCGGCGAGGGTCGGGTAGACGCGGAGCCACTGCCCGGCCGAGTCGAGCGCGACCGTCAGACCTGCGGGTTCGCCGGAAGTGTCGGTCCCCGCGCGTACGATCTCGGTGCACAGGGTGGTCCCGAGGATCGCGCAGCCCGTGCCCGCCGTGGCGGCTCCGGCGCCGATCGCGGTGGACGCGACGTCGTAGGGCGCCATGACGACCGGGAGTCCGGCCGGGAGTCCGAGCGCGGCGGCGGCCTCGGGGCGGAGTGCGGCGGCGCGTCGGCCGTCGCCGAGGACCTGCGGGAGGAGGCGGGCGGCCCGGGAGAGGCCGAACAGCTCGACGAGGCGCGGCGAGTAGTCGCGGGTCGCGGGGTCGAGGAACGGCGCGGAGGCGTCGGACTCGTCGGCCGCGAACAGGCCCGTCAGGTTGTGGAACACCCATCCGCCGCAGGTGAGCGCGGCGTGCGAGCGGTCGAGTCGGTCGGGGTCGTGCGCGTCGAGCCAGGCGAGGACCGCGTTCGGCAGGCCCGGGAACGTCAGCGACCCGTTGGCGCGGAACGCCTCGGCGAGTCGTCCCTCGTCCCGCCAGCGGTCCACGATGTCGGCGGCGCGGCCGTCGGACCACAGGACGGCCGGGCCGGTCGGTTCGCCCTGGGCGTCGACGAGCCAGCAGCCGTCGCCCTGCGCGGTGAGCGCGATGCGCTGCGGCGGTTCGGGAAGGGCCGCGGCCACGTCGCGGACCGCTTCGGCGGTGGCGCGCCAGACGTCGGCCATGTCCTGCTCGGCCCAGCCGGGCCGGGGGCGTTCGACGGCGACGGAGCGGCGGGCGACGGCGAGTTCGGTGCCGTCGCCGGCGTGGGCGACGGCCTTGATCGCGGTGGTGCCCGCGTCGATCGAGATGGCGGTCATGGCGTCATCCTCTCCCGTGGGCTTGGCGCGAGCGCCGCGCGAAGGAGTCGAGCGCGACGGCGAGGACCAGGACCGCGCCGGTGATCATGAACCGGTACGACGAGTCGAGGTTGAGCAGCGTCAGGCCGCTGGAGATCGACTGGATGACGACGATGCCCAGGAGCGCCGAGAACGCCGAGCCGCGCCCGCCGAAGAGGCTGGTGCCGCCGATGACGGCCGCTGCGATCGCGTTCAGGTTGACGTCGCCGGTGCCGGTGCTCTGCGTGGCCGCCGCGAGGCGGGCGGCGGCGAGTACGCCGCCGATCGCCGCGAGGGTCGAGCACATCACGAACGTCCACGCGTACACCGACTTCACATTGATGCCGGCGCGGCGCGCGGCCTCGGGGTTCCCGCCGACCGCGTAGATGGAGCGCCCGAACTTGGTGCGCGACAGCACGTAGTGCATCACCAGGACCACGACGACGAACAGCACGAACATCCAGGCGACGCCGCGGGTGCGGTTGAGGTAGTACACGGTGAACCCGAGCGCCGCGAGGACCAGGGCCGCGCGGAAGACGAGCAGGCCCGTCGCCGGGGCGGACAGTCCGGCCCGCTTGCGCGTCCTCGCCCCGACCAGGCTCGTCGCGAAGAACCCCGCGGCGGCAACGGTAGCGAAGAGGTACGACATCCACGCGGGCATGAACCACAGCTGCGCGAACTGCACCAGGTCGGAGTCGTACGGCAGGTTGATGGCGTTCTGCCCGCGCAGGAGCCACAGCTGGACGCCGAGGAACGCGAGGAGCCCGGCGAGGGTCATCACGAAGCTGGGCACGGCGAACCGGTTGAAGCCCTGCGCGTACACGAAGCCGATGAGGCACCCGCTGGCGACGGCCGCGAGGATCGCGAGCCACACCGGCTGCTCGTAGGTGACCATGACGAGGGCCGTGACGGCGGCGGCGACGCCGCTGACCGAGCCGACCGACAGGTCGATCTGGCCGACGAGCAGCACGCACACGATGCCGAGGGCGAGGAACCCGACCGGCACGATGTCGAACGACAGGTTGACCAGGTTCGTGCTGGACAGGAACGTGCGGTTGAGGAGCTGGAAGACCGTCCAGATGACGACGATGCCGCCGAACACCGGGAGCATCCCCAGGTCGCCGTCGCGGACGCGGCGGACGGCGGCGCGGACGGAGTCGCCGAGGGTCTGCGGGGCGACGAGCCGCTCGTCCTGGAGGTCGAGGGTCGGGGTCGGGGCGTTCATCGGGCCTCCTTGGACGCGGTGCGGGAGGCCCGCTGCGCCACCACGTTGTCGGCGGCGCCCGTGATCGCCGCGATGATGTCCTCAGTGGATACGGTGCGGGCGTCGAAGACGCCGTTGTTGCGGCCCAGGCGCAGGACGGCGACGCGGTCGGCGACGGCCCGCACGTCCTCCATGTTGTGGCTGATCATGACCACGCCGAGTCCCTTGTCCCGCAAACGTTCCACGAGGTTGAGCACTTCGGCGGTCTGGGCCACGCCGAGGGCCGCGGTCGGCTCGTCGAGGATGACGACCTTCGGGTCGCCCAGGAGCGAGCGCGCGATCGCGACGGTCTGGCGCTGCCCGCCCGAGAGGGACGCGATCGGCACGCTCAGGGTCGGGATCTTCGCGGAGAGCTGGCGCAGCAGCTCCCAGGAGCGCTTCTCCATCGCGACGTCGTCGAGGAGGAACGGCCGCAGCTCGCGGCCGAGGAACAGGTTCGCCTTCACGTCGAGGTTCTCGCACAGCGCGAGGTCCTGGAACACGGTCGCGATGCCGAGGGCGTGGACCTGCGTCGGCGATTCGAGCCGCACTTCCCTGCCCTCGAAGCGGATCGCGCCGGCGTCGGGCGGGTGGACGCCCGCGAGGACCTTCACGAGCGTGGACTTCCCGGCGCCGTTGTCGCCGACGATCGCGACGACCTCCCCCTCGCCGACGTCGAGGTCGACGTCGGCGAGGGCGGCGACCGCACCGAAGCTCTTGGAGATCCCCCGCAGCGACAGCACCGGGGACTCTGGATCAGTCATGGTCGGATTCCTTCAGCGACAAGCGGTTACGAGATGCCGAGCGCGGCGCAGGCGTCGGCGTACTCGGTCGTGCAGACGTCCTCGGGCGCGAGCACGCCGTCGGGGCCGAAGATCACCTCGGCGAGGTTCTCCTGGGTGACCACGGTCGGCTCGAACAGCTGCGACGGGGTGTCGAACAGGTCGTGCGTCGCCTCGGGCTCCTCGCCCTGCATGAGCTGGTACGCGACCTCGGCGGCGGCCTCGGCGACGATCCGGATCGGCTTGGAGATGGTGTTGTACTGGTCGCCGGCGACGATCCGCTGGATCGCGGCCAGCTCGGCGTCGTTCCCGGTGACCGGCGGGACGTCGGCGTCGGCGGCCTTGAACGCGGCGATCGCGCCGCCGCCGGTGCCGTCGTTCGCGGCGACGACGCCCGCGATCTGCCCGTCGAACTGGGCGATCTGGCCGCTGACCCACTGCTGCGCGTCCTCGGGCGCCCAGTCGGGGGTGTCGTACTCGGCGAGCAGCTCGTACCCGGAGTCGTCGACCGCGTTGTGGATGCCCTGCTTGATGAGTCCGGCCGCGGCGTCGGTCGGCGAGCCGTTGACCTGGAGGATGCCGCCTTCGGCGCCCGTGGCGTCGAGGTGGTCGACGAGCGACTGCCCGATCGCCTCCCCGATGGCCTCGTTGTCGAAGGAGATGTAGAAGTCGGCGGGCTTGTCGGGGATGGGACGGTCGTAGGCGACGACCTTGACGCCCTGGGACTGCGCGGTCTGCACGATCGTGGCCGCGGCCGTGGAGTCGACCGGGTCGATCACGAGCACCTCGGCTCCTTGCGCGATCGCCGAGTTCGCCTGCTGCTGCTGGAGAGCGGCGTCGGAGTCGGCGTTCTGGTAGATGACCTCGCAGTCGGCGCAGAGCTCGGCCATCTTCTGCTCGAAGAGCGGGGCGTCGTACTGCTCGTAGCGGGTCGAGGCGAGGTCGGGCATGAGGAAGGCGACCGTGCCGGCGCCGCCGTCTCCCCCGGCGTCGCCGGGCTCCTCGGCGCAGGCCGCGAGGGCGGCCAGGGCGAGCACGCCGGTGAGGGCGGCTGCGAGTCTCTTCATCGACGACTCCTTTGTCGGTTCCCTAGCGGGAGGGGTTGCTGTGACAAGCGTGACCGTAAACCCGCACCGCCCCGGATGTCACTACCGCGCGAGAATCGAACACTCCCGGTGTTGAAAGGGAACGCATTGATGTGTTAAGAAGGTCTCCAGTCGCACACCACGAAGGTCGATCCCCGTCACGCGGGATACCGGGAAACGCTGCTCACGCGGCCCGGTCCCGCCGTCCGCCGCGACGGCGGGGATTGTTCACTTCACACGGAACGAACAGAGGTCGAGATGGCGCCGGAACCCGATCCCGCAGGCGAGGGGGGCCGCGCCCCGCGCGCCCGGCGCGAACTGATCAGGACCAGGGTGGTCGACGAGGGCTTCGTCCGCATCGAGCAGCTCGCCGCCGACCTCGGCGTCACGACCATGACGATCCGCCGCGACCTCGACTACCTCCAGCGCGAGGGCTGGCTGCGGAAAGTGCGCGGCGGGGCGACCGCGCAGCCGTCGACGGCGTTCCACGGCGACGTGCGGCACCGCATGGGCGCCATGGCCGAAGCGAAGGAGACGATCGCACGGGCGGCGCTGCGCCTGGTCAAACCGGGGCAGTCGATCCTCTTGGACGAGAGCACGACCGCGCTCGCCCTCGCCGAGCTGCTGCCCGAGCGCGCGCCGCTCACGGTGATCACGTACTTCGGGCCGGTGATCCAGACCCTGGCCGGGAGCCCGGGGATCGAGCTGATCTCCTTGGGCGGCACGTACTACCCGGCGTACGACGCGTTCCTCGGTCTGCGCACTGTGGACTCGGTTTCGAGCCTGCACGCGGACGTGCTGTTCGCCTCGACGACGGCGATCACGCGCGGCAGCTGCTACCACCAGTCGCCGGAGACCGTGGCGGTCAAGCGCGCCTTGATGGAGGCCTGCGACAAGCGGGTGCTCCTGGTGGACCACACCAAGTTCCAGCGCCGCGGCCTCTACCAGCTCGCGCCGGTGGCGGCCTTCGACGCGGTCATCGTCGACCCGGACATCCCGGCCCCGCGACTGGAGGAGCTCCAGTCGAAGTCCCCGAAAGTCCTTGTCGCCCCGCGGGAGTGACCCGCCGCGGGAGTGATCACCCGAGCCCGGATGCGGCGAGGATGAGCGCGCGGCCGTCGCCGGTGTGGACGGCGACGAGGTCGCCGTCGATCACGGCGTGCTCGAACAGTTCGGCTCCGGTGCCCTGCACCGGGGTGCGGTCGCCGGTGGCGAGGTCGAGGACGAAGACCTCCCAGTCGGTGCTCATGCCGTCGTAGCCGACGTTCTCGACCACGGCGCGGCCGCCCTTGGCGGCGAGGACGGCCGAGTACGGCTGGTCCTCGCCCTGGGTGATCTTCCCTTCGAAGTCGACGACTCTCGCTTCGGAGACGGTGTCGAAGGTCTGGTCGCCGTGGACGATCCCGGTGGGCGAGGTGTACCAGTTCTCCTCGACGGCCCAGTCGATCGAGGGCAGCGTCCACGCCTCAGTGCCGCTCTGCGTGTCGACGGCGACGGTCTCGTACGTCTCGGCCGTGGAGTTCTCGATCGCGGCGCAGACGAGGTGCTGCCCGCACGGCTTGACCTGCGTGATGGTGTCGCCCGCTTCGAACGGGAGGCTCCACACCTCGCCGAGGTCCTCAAGGGAGTATCCGGCGAGGACGGCGCGGCCCGGGGAGGCCTCCTCGGAGACCTTGCCGACCGCGAGGCCGTCGAAGGCGGTCCACTTCTCGGAGTCGATGGGCAGGTCGCCGGAGGTGATCGACCCGCCGTCACTCGCGTCGCGGACCACGGCGGTGCCCTCGTACGGGTCGAGGTCGACGACGCGGTTCGCGGCGGCGAGGTTGTCGTACAGCGAGTACGAGTTCGGCGAGACCGCGCCCGCGTACTCGCCGCCGTCGTTCCAGACGGTCTCGGCGCGGATGCGGTACTCGTCGATCATGAACAGGCCGCTGGGGCCCGTCTTCTTCCACACCTCGTCGCCGGTGGTGAGGTCGATGCGGATGACGGCGTTGTCGTCCATGCCGGTGCGCTCCTCGACCAGCACGTCGGTGCCGTAGAACGCGAGGTCGTTGCGGTCGATCGTCCACGGCTGCTTCCACAGGAACTCGCCGGTGTCGAGGCTGACCGCGGCGCGCATGTCCTGGCCCTCGTCGACGGCCGATCCCTTGGCGTCGATGACGAGGACGTTCCCGACGATCATGAGGAACGTCTCGGCCGGCTCCAGCTCGTACTCGTTCGTCCACAGTGCTGTCCCGGCCGAGTCGTAGGCGTTGGCCAGGAGCTTGCCGCCGACGACGTCGGTGACGACGGCGATCCCGCCGCCGACCGCCACCGCGGCGGCTCCGGCGCTGGTGAGCGACTGCTCGTGGACGACTTCGAGCGCGGTGCCGTCGGTGGCGGCGTCGCCGGTGATCCCGTCGAGCAGGTCGCCGGAGGTGAGGTCCTCGAACAGGCCCGGCACGTCCCCGCGGGACATCGCGATGACGAGGATGATCACGACCGCCATGACGACCGAGGAGGTGATCGAGGCGGCGACCCACCGCCGCGCCTGCTTCTGGATGGAGCCCGCGGTCGGCAATGGTCCAGTGTGGATGGTCGGGCGGAACGGGAGACTATGCGGGGTCCCGGCCGGCGGCGGGTAGGGCCCGGCCGGGGTCGGCTGCGAGGGCCCGAACTGCGGGCGCGGCTGCGACGTGACCGGTTGCGGCGGCAGACTTCCGGCGGGGCTCGGGACCGGGTAGGGCGCGTAGCCGACCTGCGTCACCGGGGTGGTCGCGGGCGGCGTGGTGATCTCGGGCGCGGTCGTGGCGTGCTGCAGAGCGCCGAAGGCGACCGGGAGTTCGGGCTGCTCGGGCACGGACGGGGCGATGCCGAGCCGGGAGTGGAGGCGGGTCGCGACCAGGGGCATGCGGCTGGAGCCGCCGACGAGCAGGAGCGCGCTGAGCTGGGCGGGGTCGACGCCGGCGCGTTCGACGGTGCGGCGGGTCTCGTCGACCGCGCGGGCGACGAGCGGGTCGGCGAGGCTGGTCAGCTCGTCGCGCGTGAGGTGCAGGCCCATCGGGTTGTGGCCCGGGAGTCCCACGGGCGCAGTAGAGGTGCGCGAGAGCATCTCCTTGGCGGCGCGCACCTCGCCCCAGAACGCGAGGCGGTCACGCAGATCGGCGGTCGTCTCGGGCTCGCTGAGGCGCTTCCACAGCTGCGGGTCGCGCCCGGCGATGACGCGGCCGAGGTGGGCGGCGAGCGCCATGTCGATGTCGAGCCCGCCGAGGTCGTCGAGGCCGCCGAACGCGAGGGTGCGCAGCCCCTGCTCGTCGCGGCGGACGACGGCGACGTCGAAGGTGCCGCCGCCGAAGTCGAAGATCGCGACGGTGCCGCCGAGCGGGACCTCCTGGCCGAGGACCTCGGCGCAGTAGGTGGCGGCGGCGATCGGCTCGGGCAGGAGCCGGACCCGGCCCATCCCGGCGAGGTCGGCGGCCGCTTCGAGGCGGGCGCGGCGGACCGGGCCCCAGTCAGCGGGGTAGGTGAGGACGGTGTCGGTGGGGCGCATGCCGGAGGCGGCGGCCTCTTCGGCGACGCGGCGCAGGCCGGTGGCGAGGACCTCCTCGACGGGCAGTTCGCGGTCGCCGAGGAGGACGGTGCCGTCGTCGATGCGGCGCTTGGGATGCGGCTCGAACCGTCCGGGGTCGGCGGCGGCGAGGCGCTGGGCGTCGCGGCCGGTGTGGAGGGCCCCGTCGGCGTCGAGGAACACGCCGGAGGCGAGGAGCGGGGAGCCGTCGAACAGCAGTGAGCGGGGTTCCTGCCCGCCGCGGCCGATGACGGCGACTGTGTGGGTGGTGCCGAGGTCGACGGCGAGCCAAACGGGAGCGTGCACGGGTCCTACTCACTCGATCGGGGCTGTGGGGGGATGGGGCCGCGATGGGGCGCGGGACTCCCGCGAGGATACCCGGCGGGACTGACACGGGCCGTGGTGCGGCCGTGCCGGTGCGAAGGCTGAGACGCAGGTAAGGGGCGTTTCCGCCCGTACCGGACCCGGCTGCGGGGGCCGGGTCCGGCGGGGCGGTTCAGGGCGCGAGCGCGGTCAGGATGACCACTTCGGACTCGTCGTGCGGCAGGTACCGGACCCGCACGACCATGCCCGGCTGGACCTGGGGGACGGCGCTGGCGTCCATCGGCTTGCGCTGCTTGAGGTCGAACACGGACCCGTCGGGGCGGGTGATGCGCAGGTCGATGTCCATGACGGCCCGGTCGCCCTGGATGTCGCCGGTGGGGGTGAGGCCGAGGACGACCGCGCGGCCCTCGACGCCCTGCTCGGCGATCTGGAGCTGGCGGGGCGTGACCAGGCCCTTCGCGAGCCGGACCCGGTCGAACGCGGCCTGCATCTCGGCCTGCGGGGCGTCGACGGCGATGACGACGCGGCCGTCGGTGCTGCCGGGCCGGTAGCGGACCGGGAGCATCGCGCCGGGGACGACGGCGGCGAGCTCGGTGATGTCGACGAGGCTGCGGGCGACGGCCCGGAACGACTGGCCGTCCATGGTGTCGACGTCGAAGAGGATCTCCAGCTGCGGCTGGTCGTTGACCGACAGGCCGGTGCGGGAGACCTGGACGACGGTGCCGATCGCGACCGGGGTGTTCTCGAAGCCCTTGGGCACCATGCCCTTCAGCTCGCGCAGCGGTCCGTCGGCGAGGCGGCCGAGCGTGGCGGTGAACGGGAGGATCGACAGGAGGAGGATCGGGCCGGCCATCCAGCCGTTGACCCACGGGACGGGGCCCTGGCCGGTGAGGCCGACGAGGACGTAGACCGCGGTGGCGATGAGGCCGGCGATGATGACGATGACGTTGATGGCCTTGAACATTGCGGTGTTCCTTTCTGGGGGACTGTGCATTCAGTCTCGGGTCGGACCGGCGGCTACCGATCACAGGTTTCAGTCGAGGTCGGGTTCGCCGAGGAGGTCGAACTCGCCGAAGACGGCGCGGTCGACCGAGCCGTCGGGGGCGACGATGACGAGGTCGCTCTGGAAGATCCCCTCGGCGGGGGCGGCGATGACGACGGTGTAGCCGCCGGGGCCGGTCATGCTGCGGCCCAAGTGGTCCGCGGTGGCGAGCGAGGCGGTGGCCTGGCCGGTGTCGAGGTCGACGACGGTGAGCGTGAAGTCCTCGCCGCCGGGTGCGGTCCGGTGCTCGATGAGCGCGTGGCCGCTCGCGGCGCCCGCGGCCGGGGCGGCGGGGAACGCGAGTTCGGCGGCCGACTCCGGGTCGCTGAGCATCCCGGAGATCAGCTGGTCGACGTCGATGTCCCACGCGTCGGATACGGTCGTCTGGTCGAGGACGATCCCGGCCTCGTAGTAGACGCGGGTGCCGAGGGCGCGCCGGTCCCCGCCGTCCTCGACCGCGAGCGTGCTGCCGAGTCCGGCCGCGGCGGCCTGCTCGACGTTCAGGGTGCGCTCCTCGCCGATCGAGGCGCTGGTGGAGGTCATGCCCCCGAACTCGGGGTAGGCGCCTTCGGCGAAGAGGCGGCCGGTCCAGGCCTCGGCGACGGCCGGGTCGGCGGGGACCGCTTCGAGCGTGTCGAGGGCGATGGAGTGGAAGCCGCCGTCGACGTCGAGCGCGATAATGCCCGCCGCGGGGTCGAATCCGTATGCGGCCGTGCCGGAACCGGCGTATTCGAGCCCGGGGACGTCGTCGGTGACGAGGGCGCCGTCGTCGAGGTCGCGGATCTGGAGGCCGTCCTCGGTCGCGAGGTACGCGTACTCGGCGCCCGCGGCGAGGGCGGCGGCGTCCCATTCGAGTTCGCCGGCGAGCTTGACGTCCCAGCGCGTCTCGCCGGAGGCGAGGTCGACGGCGGCGAGGCGGGCCTCGAACATGTCGCTGCGCATCTCGTCGATGAGCCCGCCGGAGCCGGTCCGCTCGTACGGCACCAGCGCGAGACCGTCGGCCGAGAACGCGATGCCGCCGCGCAGCACGACGTCCGGGCCGGACGAGGTGAGGAACTCCCCGAGGTTCGCGACCGCGAAGACGCCCGCGGTGAGCGCGACCATCCCGAAGAACATGCCGAAGCCGCGGCCGCGACCGCGGCGCTTGGGGACGAGCGGGTGGTCAGGGGTGCCGTACGGGGAGCTGACCAGCTGCGAGTGGGCCGGGAGCGGGTTGGCCGCGCGGAAGTCTTGGAACATCGGGGCCTCCTTGTGCTGGGTGGGCGACGCAGTCAGCGTCGCCCCGCGCGGGCCCCTACCGATCACAGGTTTCGCCGGAATTCGTACGGCTCGACTACACTTCGCGGCATGGTCCATGGCCTCGCGGCCTCGGCGGCCGTCCCGCGGGGCATGCTCGTCGCCGACGCCTGGTCCCAGCTCGGCGATGCCGTGGCGCCCTTGAGCAACGCCTCCGGGCGGCCCCTCGCGCGCACCGTGAAGCTCCTGCTCGACCCGCTCGTGCTCCGCCCGGCCCAGAACCCGCGGTTCTCCGGCGGCGTCGTCGCCATCGAGCACGTCGACGCCCTCCGCCAGGCGATCCTCGACGCCGGCCCGGCGCTCGCCGCGACCGCCGCCTGGTTCCAGCTCGTCAAGCGCGCCCGCCGCCGCGCCGGCATCACCGAGGGCCACCCGCAGGACCTGTACTTCCAGCGCTGCTTCGAACTCGCGCACCTCCACGGCGACCCCGCCCCGCTGGCGGACGCGGCCGACATCGCGGCCGCCGCGGTCGGCGACGTCCACGCCGAGCGCGGCGAGGTGTCGGTGGACCGCCTGCGCCGCTTCCTCACCGACCCGGCCCGCACCGCCGAGCTCTCCGGGCTGCTGCACGACGCCTGGTCGCACCGGCCCGAGGCTCCCCAGCCGGGGCCGAACCCGGGCCTGGTCGCGTTCCTCGACGACTGCGCGACCGCCCCCGACCCGCGCCTGTGGAAGGCCTTGGCGGACACGGCGGTCGGCACCGCCGAGGCCGCCGGCCTCGACAGTCCCGGCGTCGCCCACGACTACGGGCTCACCTCCCGGGAGCGCCCTGCGGCCCCCGAACTGGGCGAGCGGGCCTCGAAGCGCGGTCTCCCCAAGCCCTTCGACCGGTCCATCATGGAGCGTCTGTTCGCGGCGTTCACGACCTGGTTCCAGCGCGAGTCGATGAACGACATCCCGTCCCTGGTCACCGGCGAGATCAAGCGCTCGGCGGCCCCTTGGCAGCTCGCCGAGGAGCCGAGCCGCGTCGCGATGGCCCTGGGCCGCGACGCCAGCGCCGGACTCGGCGCCGAGGCGGCCGAATCGGGCACGGACGCCAACGCGCGCCTGCTCAACCGGTGGCGCCGCGAGTCCTATGTGCACCGTGTTCTGCGCCTGCCCGACGCGACCGCGATCAGCGTCGAGGTGCGCGGCACCCGGGGCGCCTACCTGCGGCGTCTGTGGGTCCGGTTGCACGGCCGCGAGCTGCGCGGCGAGGCGACCGGGGCCGACGAGGTGTGGGACCTGCTCGACGGGGCGCTGCGCTCGGTCGTCATGGACCAGCGCGACCGGCTCAAGCGTTCCCTTGAGCGCGAGGAGGACCGGACATGACCGGCTTCGCGGTCGAACGGACCGCCACTGCGATCCGGGTCGGCGCGCGCCCGCCGCGCCCGGAGCGGACCGCGCTCGTCGAAGCCCGTGGGGCCCTGCTGTTCTGGGACGTCCTCGACCGGCACGCCCACCCGGCCGCTGAGATCTTCGACGCGCGGGCCGCCGACTGGCTGTGGGAGGTCTACGGGCCCGACACGGCGGCCGCGATCCTCGGCGACGCGGAATCGGTTGCGACCGAATGGGAGTCGCCCGTCCTCGACGCCGCCCGCGACCTGGCGCACCTGCACTGGGCCGGAGCGTGGTGGCCCGGTTCGCACGCGGCGGCCGTCCCGGCCCTCCCGGGCGGGCTCCTGCGGGCCGAGACCGCTTGGCGCACGGCCGCACTCGACCACCTCTTGGACGACGAGGACGCCGTGGAAAGGGCCCTCGCCGGGCTCGACCTGGGCGACCTGCCGGTACTGGGAACCGATCCGGCCCTAGCCGAATCAGTAGCGACGCTCCAGGAAAGACTCACCGATCTGGCCGAGACCTTCGGCGTCGAGCTCCACGCCAATGTGCGGACCCGGCCCGAGGACTGGGCGCTGGCGGCCGGAGGCGAGGCCCCCGACCTGGCCGTCGCGAGCGGCAGCGACCCGATCGACTGGGCCCTGGTCCCGCACGGCCTGCTCGACGCGGCGGGCGAGGCGACCTGGCAGTTCGGGCAGCGTTCCGGCGCATGGGTGATCACGGTGACCGCCCCGGCGGCGCCCGGTGCCGAGCCCGTGCCGCTGATCGGCCTGTTCGACACCGTCGAGATCCCACTCCACCTCGACCGCGGCGCGGGCGCGTTCACCGGCGAGGCCCCGGCCCCGCCGGACTTCGCGATGCGCCTTCGCGGCCAGGTCAGGGTGTACGCACCGAGGTTCGCGGTCCCGGGCGACTCCCCCGACGAGGACCGCGAGGCGATCATCGCGTTCGCAAGGGACCGCCTGTCGGCCCCCGATGCGACGCTCACTGAGAGGGCCGCGGCATGAACGACGACGTGATCGGCGTGCGCGGCAAGGAGTCCAGCGGCCCCCGCTGGGCCCGCTTCCGCGAGTTGAACAACCAGGCGGCCCGCTTTGCGAGCGAGGGGCGGAACGCCGAAGCGGTTGCGCTACTGCATGAGGCGCTGCCGGAGACGTACGCCGACGACGTCGATGCGGCCGGGCTGGACTGCCGGGCGCGGGCGCTCGGCAACCTCGCGTCGATCGCCGAGGGCCAGGGCGACACCGCCGCGGCGCTGCAACTCGCCGAGCAGGCGCTCGCCGCTTGCATTGCGGCGGAGGGGGAAGCGGGCGACCGGTTCGGGACGGTCGCGGTCCGCGCGTCGGTCCTCGTCAACCGCGCCCAGACGCTCCAACTCCTCGGCCGCCTCGACGACGCCCTGGCCGACCTCGACGGGGCGCTGGCGATCATCGGCGACCCCGTCGAGGGCGACGAGGGCGACGAGGGGCTGCTCGCGGTGTCGCTGCACAACTCCCGCAGCGTGCTGTTCATCGGCCTCGAACGCTGGGAGGAGGCCGAGGTCGCGGCGAAGCGCACCCTGGACCTGGCCGCCGCGCGCGACCCGCGGCTGACCGGGCACCCGTACTCGAATCTCGCGCTGATCGCCCAGGCGCTCAACGACCACGAGACTGCGATGACGTACCTGCGCCTCGCCGAGCAGATCCACACCGCCTCGGGCGACGCGGTCTCGGCCGCGCTCGCGGTCGCGAACCAGGGCCGGGCCGCGATGCGCGCGGGCGACGTCGACGAGGGCCGGCGCCTCCTCGCCGCTGCTGAGGAGGCCCTCGACCGCAACGAGCAGCCGTTGCGGGCCGCGGAGCTGCGCTACAGCCGCGCGCACGCGGCGTTCCAAGCGGGCGAACTCGACCTGACCCGGGACCTCCTCGGACCGGCGATCGAGGCGCTGCGTCGGGCGGGCCACGTGACGATGCTGGCGGAAGCCCTTGCGGTCCAAGGCGACCTGCAAGCTGCCGCAGGCGACTATGCGCAGGCCGAGCGGACGTATCTGGAAGCGTGGCAGATCTACGAGGCGACCGGGGCGCGATATCACCTGGCGCGCATCGACATGCGCAGGTCGTTCGCGGTGGCCGACCAGGCTGCGGCGGCGCGGACCGAGGGCAAGCGGCAGAAGCTCCTGCGCCGGGCCTTCGACCTCTCGCTCCCTTCCGCCCTCGCGACCGACGCGATCCGCCACGGCTTCGCGCCCGGCCGGGCCCGCGAGCGCTGGGCGGCAACCGTGGCGATCCCGGCGATGGCCCACGCGCTGAGTCTGGCGGCGGCGCTGCGTGATGGCGCGCTGGTCTCCGAACTTCTGGAGCACATGAGCGCGACCGTCTCCCTCCACTCGGCTTCACCCCTCGACTTCGACCCGCTGCCCGACGACCCCGAACCGTTCATGCTGGAGCCCAGCGAAGGAGAAATGCTCTCCTTCACCGCATCCGCCCTGGTAACCGGCACGTCGGGAGACTTCCCAGCGGCGCGCTTCGCGCTGCCGCCAAGACTCCGGGTCAACCCATACCGCGAGCCCCAACTGGAACCGTGGATCCAGGAGACCGAACGGCGCTACGGTTTCCCGATCCGATCCGACAAGGTGATCGACACATGGTGAACCGACCGACCGTGCAGCTCAAACTGGTCGACGCCGACGGGCTGTTCTACTCGTGGCGGTGGGAGCACGACCTCGGGGCGATCCAGAACATCATGGTGGAGGCGGGCCGGGTCCAGCCGGCGCTCGACGCACTCGCCGAGGCGCTCCCGACACCCCTGCCGGGCGAGACGGTCGACCAGGCCCTTGAACGCTCGCTGACCGGCCCCTTCGCGGACCCCGAACGCGAAGCGGGCCTCTCGACAGCACTCGCACGATCCCTGATCCCCTACCAACTGGCGATGGAACTGAACGCCCTCCTGGAACAGGGACTGCGCCCGCACGTCCGAATCCAGCCCTCTCCATCAACCTCCCAAGTCCCTTGGGAGTCATTGCGAGTCGACGAGGGCGAGCGCTTCGTGACCAACGCCGACGTCTCGATCCTCCCCCCGGCGACGGTCCGCAACGCCCCTGAACGCCGCAAGTCCGAGTGGAACCCCGCCGGCCCCGTGGTCGCAGTCCTCGACCCGAAGGTCCCGGGAGCAGGCCGAGACCTAGGCGCGGTCCTCGACGAGGCCATTCCTGACTCAGATCTGTCAAGACTGATCGATTCCCTAAAAGACCGCCTCCCCTTCAATGGAGAGGCATTCAGAAGAACCGACCTAGACCGAGACAAGATAGAACCCCTCCTCACCGACGCCGCGCGCTTCCTCTACGTGGGCCACGTGACCATCGCAAAACACGGCCTCGACGCCCGCCTCCACCTGAGCTGCGGCCCGACGACGACTGGCCGCGCCGCAGTAGTGAACGGCCACCGCCCCCTCACTGCGGCAGACATCCTCCTGGGCCACCGCCCCGGTGCCGTCAACGGCTGGTCGATGCCCAACCGAGTCGCCCTCATCGCCTGCGAAAGCGGCGGCGAGGTCCGCTTCGCCGAACCGGTCGGCCTGGTCGCGGCCGCCCTCCACGCCGGCGCCCGCTACGTCACTGCCACCCGCTGGACCCTCCCCACCGACGAAGGCCTCCGCCGCTTCTCCCCCACCCCCACACCCCCGCTCCTCCCCGAAGCCATCGCCGCCGTCAACACCGCCCACGACTCCCCCGACCCCGTCGCCGCCCTCAACGCCTGGCAACGAACCAAAGCCGCCGCCTGGGAATCCAAAGGCCACCCCAAAGACAACCCCATAATCTGGGCAGCCCTGGCCACCACCTTCGGCTAACCCGGCGATGACCAGGCATTCTGAAAAGTTATCCACAAGTAGATTCTTCGCATTCGACACTTGGGACCCCTACCTGTTGTAGTAGATAGCAAAAACGTCATCCGCTATCGGCGGGATGGCGGCGACAGAGGGGATTTCGCGAACGTCGCCATACCGAGGCCCGAGCACGGGAAGCCACCCGCGCACCGGGTCCCCGCCGACAGCACCCGCTCCGCGCGGAGCACGCGGGCGGCCGACCTGACGAGGCCGGCCGCCCGCAACAACACACAGGCCCCGGGGATGACCGGGGCCGCCCAACGATCGGACCCGCGGGCCCACCGGGCCCTCCCGATTTTCGGAGCCCACGGCCCCACCCAGCCGGCTAGGCCAGGTCCCCCAGCAGGGTCTTCGGGTCGTCGCCGAGGGCGAGGGTGTCGAGGACGGTGAGGAGTTGGCGCTCTTCGTAGCCGAAGTGGGTCTCCATGACCGCGCTGATGCCGTCGAGGTGGCGGTGGAGGGTGTCGTCGTCGGCGCCGGTGTCGATGGCGGCGGCGAAGCCACCCAGGAGGTGTTCGAGCATGTTGTGGTCGCGGACGAGGTTGGCGATCACGGGGGCGAGCTCGGGGTGGGCGGCGGTGATCTCGGGGAAGAGGCCGCGGTCCTCGCTCTGGTGGTGGCCGCTGAGGGCGGCGCAGAAGCCGCGGCAGTAGATGAGGAGGTCTTGGCCGACCTCGTCGAATTCGCCGTCGATCGAGCGGCGGGCCAGGTCGAGGGCCCGGCGGAGGCTTTGGTGGACAGTACGTAGTTGGGTGCTGAACGCGACCAGGCGGTCGGTCTCGGAACTGATATCGGACTCCTTCAGGTGCTCGGCGTCCCGCCCGTCGGGACGGGGCGCCGCCCGGCATCATATCGGGCCCGGCGCGGAGGCCCTATGATCCCGATCATGACCGGACTCCTCGCATTTCACCGCACGGCCATGGCGACCGCCGTGGACCTCGTCGACCGGGTCGAGCGCTTCGACCTCCCCACGCCGTGCGCGGGGTGGGACCTCGACCGGCTGCTCGCCCACATGACCGCGCAGAACCTGGGGTTCGCTTCGGCGGCCCGCGGGGAGGCGTTCGCGCTGCGGGTCTGGGAGGAAGTGCCTTCCACTGCTTCGGCGTTCGCGGAGTCCGCGGCGCAGGTCGTGGCGGCGTTCGCGTCCGAAGGGGCCACTGAGCGGGAGTGGTCGCTGCTGGCCGGGGCCGATCAGGAGGTGCGGGTGCCCGGGGCGACCGCGCTGGGGTTCCACTTCATCGACTACGTGGTGCATTCGTGGGACGTCGGCATCACCATCGGGCGGCCGCCTCGATTCGACGCGGAGTTGCTGGAGGCCGTGCTGCCCTTGGCCTTCGAGGTGCCCTTGACCGGGCCGGCCCGGAGCGGGCCGTACGCGCCCTTCGCTCCCGCCGTCATGCCGGTGGCCGACTCCGGGCCCATGGAGCAGCTGCTGGCGGTGCTCGGGCGGAACCCGGACTGGAAAGCCCCCTCGCCCGAAGGCGAGGGGGCCGCAGGGAGCTAGTCCTCCGCTTTCTCGACGTGGGGGTGGCGCCGCTCCAGGGCGGCGCCTTCCACGTCGACGTCGGGGAGGATACGGTCGAGCCACTTCGGAAGCCACCACGCCTTGTCGCCCACGATGTGCATGAGCGCGGGGATGATGAGCATCCGGACCAGGAACGCGTCGACGAGCACGCCGAAGGCGAGCGCGAAGCCGATGGGCCGGATCATCGTCGAGTGGGAGAACACGAACCCGCCGAAGACCGCCATCATGATGATCGCGGCGGCCGTGACCACCGAGCGGCCGGCGCGGACGCCGAGCACCACCGACTGGCGCGCCGGGGCGCCGTGCGCGTACGCCTCGCGCATGCCCGAGCCGATGAACAGCATGTAGTCCATCGCGAGCCCGAACAGGATGCCGACCAGGAGCGTCGGCAGGAAGTTCAGGATCGGGCCCGGGGTGTCGACGCCGAAGACGTCGGCGAGCCAGCCCCACTGGTAGATCGCCACGACCCCGCCGAGGGCCGCGAAGTAGCTGAGGATGAAGCCCAGCGTCGCGAGGACCGGGACGAGGATCGAGCGGAACACCAGGATGAGGATGATCAGCGACAGGCCCACGACCACCGCGAGGTAGATCGGGAGCGCGTCGGCGAGGATCTCGGAGATGTCGATGTTGCCGCTGGCCGAGCCCGCGACGCCGATCTCCTCGATGCCGTCCACCGACAGGCCGCGCAGTGCGTGCACGAGGTCCTCAGTGGACTCGCTCGTCGGGCCCTCCTCCGGGATCACCTGGAACGCCATGGTCTTGCCGTCCTCGGAGGTCCCGATGGGCGCCACGGCGACCACGTCGTCCTCGCCCGCGACGGCTTCGGCGACCGCGACCTGCGCCGCGAGCGAGCCCGCGTCGTCGGGGGCGTCGGCGAGGTCGGCGACCACGAGCAGGGAGCCGTTCTGGCCCTCGCCGAAGCGGTCGGCGATCGTCGCGTACGCCTGGTACTGCGTGGTGTCGTGCTGCTCCGACGACCCGTCGGGCAGGTTGAGCCGCAGGTCCATCGCCGGAACGGCAACGGCGACAAGGGCGCCGATGCCGAGGAGGACGCGCAGCACGGCGCGGCCGGTGTGCATCGGCTGCGGGTCCGGCTTGCGCTCGGCCGTACCGTGCGATTCGCGGGCGGTCCGCTCGCGCCTGGAGAGGATCTTCAGGCCGACCAGGCGCAGCAGCGCCGGGATGAACGTGATCGCCACCAGCACCGCGATCGCGATGCAGAACGCGCCGATCGAGCCCATGAGCCCGAGGAACGGGATCCCGGTGATGTTCAACGCCACCAAGGCGATCAGCACGGTCGCACCGGCGAAGACGACCGCGTTGCCCGACGTGCCGGTCGCCAGCGCGATCGACTCGTCGACCTCGTAGCCGTCCTTGAGCTGGCGGCGGTGGCGGTTGACGATGAACAGCGAGTAGTCGATGCCGACGGCGAGGCCGAGCATGAGGCCGAGGATCGGGGTCACCGAGGTCATCTCGACCGCGCCCGACAGGGCCATGCTGGCGAGCGCGCCGATGCCGACGGCGACCAGGGCGGTCGCCAGCGGCAGGACGGCACCGAGGAACGTGCCGAGGATGAGGACGAGAACGACGGCGGCGACGACGAGGCCGATGACCTCGCTGACGCCCGCGATGGCGGGGACGGAGTCCTGCATCTCGGAGGAGTAGTCGACCTCGACTCCGTCTACAGGGGAGTCCTCGAAGATCTGGCGGACGTCTTCCTTGGTCTCCGGCGTGACCTCCATCTGGGTCTCCTCGAAGGAGACGGTGACGATGGCGGCGGAGCCGTCGGAGGAGACGAGCCGCGCGTCGGCGGCGAGTTCGAGGAGCGTCGCGCCCTCTTCGAGGGCGAGGGACTGGACGGCGAGCTCGGCCGCGCCGGCTTCGAGTTCGGCCTGCTGCGCGTCGAGTTCGGCGTACCCGGCGTCGAGTTGCGCCTGCTGGGCGGCGAGGTCGGCCGACTCGCCGAACTGCTCGCGGGCGGCGTCGAGCTGCGCTTGGGACGCGTCGAGCTCGGCGCGCGCGGCCTCGATCCCGGTGCGGCCCTGGTCGGCCTGGGCGAGCCCGGTCTCGATCTGGGTGCGGCCCTCGTCGATCTGGGCCTGCTGGTCGGCGCGCTGCGCCTCGGTGGCGAAGGGGTCGACGACCGCGGCGACGCCGTCGACGTCGTCTGCTTCGGCGATCAGGGCCGAGATCGCGGCCTGCTGCTCGGCGGTGAAGGCCTCGCCGTTCTCAGTGGCGACCACGATGCTGCCGGTGCCGCCCGAGGCGTCGGGGAGCGAGTCGGCGAGGTGGTCGGTGACCTCCTCGGTCGCGGTGCCGGGGATGGAGACCGTGCTCGCCAGTGTCCCTCCGAAGAGGATGAATGCGGCCGCGGCGGCCGCGAGCACGAGTATCCATGCGGCGATGACGGTCTTGGCGCGGCGGGCGCACCAGCGCCCGACGCGGTAGAGGAATTCGGCCATGGTGGTCTCCTGGTCGTGGTGACGGGTGTTCGGAGCTCAGGTGCGCGGTTCGCGCAGGACGTCGGTGACGCGGGCGACGAAGCGGTCCCAGACCCGCCGGGAGGCGGGGGTGTCGGCGGCGCCGGTCTCCTCGATCCACAGGTGGACGAAGCCGAGGAGGCCGCCGCAGAACGCGGCGACGAGGAGCCGGACGGCGAGGGGGTCGACCTCGGGGTGGCGGCCGGTCATGGCGGCGGTCATGCGCTCGGTGAAGAGGTTGAAGGCGCGCTGCATGAGGACGGCTTCGCGGTTGCTCGGCTGGGGGCCGCCGCCGCCGAGGATCTCGAAGAGTTCGACGACGACGGGGACGAGGCGGTCGCCGGAGGAGGTGGCGACGAGGTCGGCGAGGACGGTGTCGGGTTCGCGGTCGGCGCTGGCAGCCTGGGCGGACATGCGGTCGACGACTTCGACGAGCATGTGCCCGGAGACTTCGGTGACGACGTCTTCGAGGGTGGCGAAGTGGTTGAAGACGGTGCGGCGGGAGACGTCGGCGGCGGCGGCGAGTTCGTCGACGGAGAAGCCGGCGCTGCGTCGCCTGGTCATGAGGTCGGCGGCGGCGTCGAGGATGGCGCGGCGGCTCTTCGCCTTGAGGGCGGCGCGGCGGTCGACGGGTCCGGTGGCTGGGGCCATGCCGCCTACACTAAATGCAACGATGCACTGAGTGCATCCTTCTGTGGAACTTCCCACAGTCGGTACGCTGGGTCCGGCCGAGCGGGCGGGACGACGAGGAGGTCGCGTGGACATCACCGGGACGGACGGCGCGGGCGGACGGATCGAGGCGGCTTCGCCGAGCGATCTGGCGAACTCGCTGGGCGCCAAGGCGACCGGCGAGTGGCTGGAGATCGACCAAGCCCGCGTCGACGCGTTCGCCGAGGTCACCGGCGACCGCCAGTGGATCCACACCGACCCTGAGCGCGCGGCCGCCGGGCCGTTCGGCGGGCCCATCGCGCACGGGTTCCTGACCCTGTCGCTCCTGCCCTCGCTCATCAAGGGCCTCATCGCGATCGACGGCCTGGCGATGTCCGTCAACTACGGCCTCGACCGGCTCCGGTTCCTCCAGCCGGTCCCCGTCGGCGCCCGCGTCCGGGCCGTCGTCGAACTCGCCTCCGCCGAGGCGACCGCGCGCGGCGTGCGCGCCGGGTACCGCGTGACCGTCGAGATCGAGGGCGCCGCCAAGCCCGCGCTCGTCGCCGAGACCATCACCCTCTACGTCCCCGAATGAACGCCGAAGCGGCGCAAGCCGACAGGACCCGCGCCGCCATCAAGCCCGTTCCCTAAGGCGCGTACCGCTGCACGAGTTCGCGCTTGAGCACCTTCCCGCTCGGGCCGAGCGGGAGTGCGTCCACCACGTGCACGAACCGCGGGTACTTGAAGGCCGCGACCTTCTCCTTCATGAACGCGACCACCGCGGCCGCGTCGATGTCGGCGCCCTCGGTCGCGACGACGCAGGCGTGCACCTCCTGGCCGTGCAGGTCGTGCGGGACGCCGAAGACCGCCGCGACCGACACGCCCGGGTAGCGTGCGAGCACGGCCTCGACCTCGGTCGGGTACACGTTGTAGCCGTTGCGGATGATCATGTCCTTCTTGCGGTCCACGATCCGCGCGACGCCCTCGGCGTCGACCGTGCCGAGGTCGCCGGTGCGGAACCACCCCTCGACGACGGCCGCCTCCGTGGCGTCGGGGCGGCCGAGGTAGCCCTTCATGAGGTTGTGGCCGCGGACGACGATCTCGCCGAGCGCCCCCGGCTCGGGCAGGAGCACCGTCCGGTCGTCCACCTCAGGGTCGGCGACGGCGACGTCCGCGCCCCACAGCGCGGGCCCGACGGTGCCGGGCCTGACGGGGTCGCCGAACCGGCCGATGGTCGCGACCGGCGACGTCTCGGTCAGCCCGTAGCCCTCCAGGACCGGCGCGCCGAAGGTCCCCTCGAACGCTTCGAGCAGCGCGCCCGGCAGCGGGGCGCCGCCGGAGACCGCCCAGCGCAGCGGCGGGCGCTCGGGCGAGCGGCCCGCGGCCTCCAGCAGCGCGGCGTAGTTGGTCGGGACGGCGGCGAACACGGTCCCCTTGTGGCGCACCAGGAGCGCGAGCGCCTCGTCGGGGTCGAAGCGCGGCAGCAGGATGATCGAGGCGCCGCGCCGGAACGCGAGGTTGAGGACCACGGTCTGCCCGAAGGTGTGGAAGAACGGGAGGCCGCCGTAGATGACGTCGTCGGGCCGCACGTCGAGCGAGTCGAGCAGCAGCGTGTGGACCTGCTCGACGATCGCCAGGTGGGAGCCGACCGCGCCCTTCGGGGTGCCGGTGGTGCCCGAGGTGTAGAGGATGGTCGCGGCGGCGAGCGGGTTCACCGGGGTGTGGCGCTCGATCGGTTCGGCTTGCGCCGCTTCGGCTTCGAGCCGGGCGACCGGGGAGCCTCCGGCTTCGAGGCCCTCGGGGGCGAGCACGGTGACGAGCGGGACGCCCGCTCGCGCGGCCGCCGGGGCGGCCTCGGCGAGGAGCGGCGCGGCGGCCACGTACAGGTCGGCGCCGCTGTCTTCGAGCACGAACGCGATCTCGTCGGCCTTGAACAGCAGGTGGATCGGGACGACGACCGCGCCGAGCGCGAGCGCGGCGTAGTAGACGCGGGGGAAGTCCGGGACGTTCGGGATGCCGATCGCCACCCGCGAGCCGGGCCCGATCCCGCGGGCGGCCAGCGCGCCCGCGTACGCGCGGGTCTGCTCCCAAAGGGGCCCATAGGGAATGGCCTGGCCCATGAAGTGGAGGGCGGGGGCGTCGGGTCGGCGACGCGCAGTCTCGGCGAGGATGCTCGCGATCGAGAGGGTGCCGTGTCCGGGGCCGTCGATCGCAGGGTCGGGTCGGTGCGCCATTGCACCACCTCCTTCGGTTTCGGCTGATGGTAGCGGGTTTCGGGGCCTGCCGGGAGGTCCGTTCGCGGCGATCCGCGGGCCGGCCGAGGCTTCGCGGGCGCCGTTTTCAGCGGGCCATGATATCATCATTATCGAACATGTATTGACAAACTCGAACATATCGAGGAGCCGAGATGACCGCAGGGATCGACACCCCGGACGGGCGCGGCCGCACCGGGCTCGACCGGCAGGGACGCGACCTGACCGGCAACCCCGACGTGCGCATCGTCGACGTCGAGCTGCTCTCCAGCGACTGGTACGTCCTGCGCAAGACCACCTTCGACTACCGCCACGCGAACGGCCGCTGGACCCGCGAGTCGCGCGAGACCTACGACCGCGGCGACGGCGCGGCCGTCCTCCTCTACGACGCCGACCGCGGCACGGTCGTGCTCACGCAGCAGTTCCGCCTGCCCGCGTACGTGAACGAGCACCCCGACGGGATGCTCCTCGAAGTCCCCGCGGGCCTGCTCGACGGCGACGCGCCCGAGGAGGCGATCCGCCGCGAGGCCGCCGAGGAGACCGGCCTCGACATCGGCGAGCCGCACCTCGTGTTCGCCTCGTACATGAGCCCGGGGTCGGTGACCGAGCGCCTGCACTGCTTCGCGGCCCCGTACGACGGCTCGGCGACCCTCGCCGACCGGGCGGGCGTCGCCGAGGAGGGCGAGGACATCATCGTCGTCGAGCTGCCGTTCACCGAGGCGCTCGAGATGGTCCGCACCGGGCAGATCTCGGACGCGAAGACCGTGATGCTCCTCCAGTGGGCCGCAATGGAAGGGCCGTTCAAGGGCGCGGCCTGAGCGCGCTCTAGCGGTTGGCGGCGATCCAGGCGGCGGGGTCGGCGCTGACGCGGTCGACGACGGCGAGGGCCGCGCCGATCGCGGCCGCGTCGGGACCGAGGGTCGCCGGGCGCACCGTGATCGGCGCCCAGGCGGCGGACAGGACCCGTTGCGCCAGTTCGGCTTCCACGCCCGAAACGAGCCACGACGAGAGCAGCGCGAAGCTGCCGCCGAGAAGCACGGTGTCGATGTCGAGGAGGTTGAGCGTGCCCGAGAGCGCGACGCCGAGGGCGCTCGCGGCGGCGTCGAGGGCCGCGAGGGTCTCGGGTCGGCCGGCGTCGGCCCAGGCCAGGACCGCGGCGTCGGCGGTGAGGTCGGCGGGGACGGGTTCGTCGCCGAGGATCGCGGCGAGGCTCGCGTAGGTCTGGAGGCACCCGCGCGACCCGCACCGGCACGGCTTGCCCTCGGGGTCGACGGTGACGTGCCCGAGCTCGCCGCCCCAGCCGTGGGAGCCGCGCATGAGCCGGCCGCCGATGATGAGCCCGGCCCCGATGTCGAGTCCGCCTGAGACATAAACGAAGTGCTCGGGGACGGAACGGGAGGCATGGAGTTCGGCGCGGGCGGCGAGGTTCGCCTCGTTGTCGACGGCGGTGGCGAGGCCCTCGATGCGCTCGCGCAGCAGCGCCCCGGCGTCGACGCCGCGCCAGCCGAGCGCGGGCGCGGTGCGCACGATGCCGCCGTCGACCGGCCCGGGGACGGCGAGCGTCGCGGTCACGACCGAGAGGCCCTCGGCCTTGGCGGCGGCGACGGCCTCGGTCGCCATGAGCGCCAACCGGTCGAGGACCGCGGGCGCGTCGGCGTCGGCGAGCGGCGCGAACGCGAGGTGGCGGACCGTCCCGGCCAGGTCGACCACGCACGCGGCCAGGCCGTCGGTGCGGATGTCCAGGCCCAGGCCCGCGGGTCCGGTGCGCGACAAGGTGAGTCCGACGCGGGGCCGCCCGGCCCGCCCGTCGGGGGTCGCGCCGGTCTCGGCGACGAGGCGCCCGGCGATGAGCTCTTCGACGATGCGGGTGATCGTGGGCCGCGTCAGGCCGGTGGCGGCGGCGAGCTCGGTGCGCGAGACGGGGCCCTCTGCGGCGAGGACCTGCCGGAACACCAGGCCAAGGTTGAGTTCGCGCAGGCGCTCCTGCCGGGCCGGATCCCCGGTCACGGCGCGGGCCGGGCTCGGTCGGCGAGCGCGGCGGCCGCGTCTTCGGTGAGGGTTCCGTCTGCCACGACAGCGAGGATATGCCGGGCCAGGGACTCGCCCGGCTCCAGCACCAGTGGACGGTCCCAGGTGAGCGACGAGCCCACGCCGAGGTAGTCGCGGGCGCGCACGAACCAGCGGTCGCCGGCGGTCTCCGCGTCGGCGGGCGCGAACACGACGGTCCAGTCCCGGCCTTCGGCGTCGGCCCCCGCGACGGCGACCCACGCCGCGGTCGTCCCGTGCACGGCCCGCACCCCGGTGCCGCCGGGACTGAGCACCCGCACCCGCTCGGTCCGGGCGGGCCCGCGCCAGAAGAACCCGCCGTACCCGGCCCCGACCCGGCCCAGCGCCGCGGGGCTGCGGATCTGGAGCGGATTGTCGGTGGCGTTCTGTAGCCTCGTCCGCACCTGGAGTACCCAGGCTTCAGGGGAGAGGGGGCCGCATGAGATGACCCGGCGCTCGGCCAGGAGCGCCGAACCGTCCCGGTCGACCCAGTTGAGGGTGTGCGCGAGCTCGGACTCGGTGTGCCGCAGCCAGCGGCGGTGGCGCTGCGCACCGTGATCGTCGAGCCAGGCGGGCCCGTGCCCGGCGACGAACGTGCGGCCGCCCCAGAAGTTGCGGCCGCCGATGTCGGGAGCGGCGATGCTGATGCCCAGCTGATGGGTGTGCGAGTGCGGGCGCGCATCGGTCACGAGGGTGCCGGCGAGGGTGCGCACCGGGTGCAGGAACGGCCGCGGCGCGGTCGAGGCGGGCAGGCGCGAGCGCCACACGTAGCTGGCGACCTCGCGGCCGTCGACCTGCAACAGCAGGGCCTCGGGCCGCTCGGCGACCGTGGCGGTGCCGGAGTGCTCCATTGCGCCTCCCGATAGAACGGCCGGTCCCGGCGCCGCTCGCGCGCCACCGGATCGAAGATCACCAATCTTATGGGACCTACGATCCATGGCCGCGCTCCGTAGACCCCGCGGTCACCGCCGCCGCCAGGTCCCCGGCCTCACCGGGCCCGAGCGCGCCGTCCGCGACCACGGTGACGATCCGACGCCGCGGCCCCTCCCCCGGCGCGACCGCGAACCCCTCCGACCACGCCAGCGACGCACCCACACCGACATAGTCGTCGCCGCGCACGAACCACGGATCACCCTGCGCCGCAACGTCGATGAACACGAGCGTCCACGGATCGGGCCCGCTCGCACTCAACGCGACCCACCGCCCCCGCGACCCGTGCAGCCCCGCCGCGCCCTCGGCACCGGGCCCGAGAATGCGCACACTCCGCAGCCCCCGCCGCGCCCGCCAGAAGAACCCCCCGTACCCGGCCCCGCTGCGGCCCTTCGCCCCCGGACTCGAAAACTCCAACGGCCCGGCCGCGGCGCTGTGCAACGCGAACCGGAAGTCCAACGCCCACGCCCGGTCGTCCACCGGCCGCGCGGCGATCCGACGCCGCTCGCGAAGGACCACCGCGCCATCGGGCCCGACCCAGTGGAGCTCCTGCGCCAGGACCGCATCGGTCCGCGCCTCCCACCGGTGGTGACGCTGCACGCCATGGTTCGGAAGCGGCACGGAACCCTTGCCGCGCACGTAGGTTCGCCCACCCCAGAAGTTGACACCCCCGACATCCGGGACGGCCAGGCTCGCGCCCAGGTGGTGGAGGTGGTCGGGAGGCATGGCCTCGGTGACCTCGGTCCCGGCCAAAGTCCGCACCGGGTGCAGGTATGGACGCGGCGACAACAGGCTCGGCAGGTGCGGTCGCCACACGTACTCGGCAACAGTCCGCCCCCCGAGGCTCAGCGGGTGCGTCTGGACAAGTGTGAGCTGCTCATCCATGGTCACCCGATCGCGCCTCAACGATGAAGGGCCCGAACACAGCAGAGCCGATTGGCGAGGTCGAAGGCGTGCCGGGAGCGCCAGCGCTCACGGAGACGCCAGAGGGCACGGTCGCGCCCGTGGTCGGCGCGCCGACCACTGTTGCGCCTCCACTGCTCGCGAACAATCCGAGTGCGGCTCCGACCCAGCGCCCCGCGGTAGCCTGGAACGGCTCGCTGCGGACTGCGTCGGTAGCCCGGGTGGGATTCGAACCCACACTGTACGGGTTTTGAATCCGCCTTCCCGCGCGTTCGGAGTCGCCTCCGTGCTGCGCGGCGGTGAAGCGGCACAAGCCGCCGGGCTCGACCTCGACTGTAAGCGTCACCGGGCCCTCGATCGCTACCGGTTCGGCCGCTTCGGTCTCGGCGCCGTCTTCGGCGGTCCGATACACGAGTGCGGTCCCGATCTCGTTACGCTCCAGGCCGATCCACGCGTAGGTATCGCCGACGACCGCAAGACCGGCGCGGTCGCCGAGCTCGGCGCCGTCGAGCCGCATCGTGACTTCGGCGCGGAAGTCGTCGGAGGGGAGTCGTTGCCCGAGCAGGTTCGGCAGGAACCGAAGATCCTGCGGGCCGGGCACGCAGTTGAGCCGCAAGCCGCCACCGAAAGCCGGATCGGCATCCACATCCGCGCCCGCGCCGACATCATCAATCCAATGCGGTTTCGGGTTCGCCTGCCAGGCCCACTGGTGTCCGAAGCCCTCTGCGAAGTCGTCACTCGTCGCCGGCGCCGCAACCACCACACTCCCGATCGGCTTGGCGTGCTCCAGAACCGGCTCGCCACCCTCCCCGATCACCGGCCAGCCGTCTTCGCTCCAGCTCATCGGCTGGAGATGGACGACCCGCCCCAGGAATCCCTTGTCCTGGAAGTGCAGGAACCAGTCCGCGCCGTCCGGGGTGTCGACCCAGGCGCCCTGGTGCGGGCCGTTGATCTCCGTCGCCCCCTGTGCGAGCACGATCCGACCCTCATAGGGCCCGAACGGGTCCCGCGACCGGAACGCCGACTGCCAGCCCTCCGAGACCCCGCCCGCAGGCGCGAAGATCCAGTACCAGCCGTCGCGCCGGTAGAACTTCGGGCCTTCGAGGGTCCGGTACCCCTCAAGCTCATCGCCGTCGATGACGACCGTGCCCTCGTCCAAGAGCTCCGTCGCATCGGCGCTCATGCGGTGCACCGTGAGCCGGTTGTTGATCCCGGCGCGGCTCTTCGCCCAGCCGTGGACCAAATACGCCGAACCGTCCTCGTCCCACAAAGGACAAGGATCGATGAGTCCCTTGCCGCCCTTCAGCAGCAGCGGCTCGGTCCACTTCCCCGCCGGGTCTTCCGCGCTCGTGACGAACAGGCCGCGGTCGGGATCGGGGTAGACGATCCAGAAGCGGCCCGCGTGGTGGCGCAAGGCAGGTGCCCACACGCCGCCGCCGCGTTGCGGGGTCCGGAAGTCCTGCTCCGGCACGAGCCTCGTGAGCGCGTGCCCGATGACCGTCCAGTTCACGAGGTCCCGGCTGTGCAGGACCGGCAGGCCCGGCACCCGGTGGAAACTCGAAGCGGTCAGGTAGAAGTCGTCCCCGACCCGAACGCAGTCCGGGTCGGACCAGTCCGCGTTGAGGACCGGGTTGCGGTACGTGCCGTCGCCGTTGTCGGCGAGCCGGAACGGATGGGCGCCAACGCGAGCGCGGGTCGGGTGGTTCAAGGCGTTCCCTCTATTTGAGCCCGGTCGTGGCGATGCCCTTGACCAGGTATTTCTGTCCGGCGATGAAGAACCCGATGATCGGGGCGAGCGACAGGACCGACATCGCGAACATCTGCCCCCACTGCGACTGCCCCTCGGAGTCCACGAACTGCCGCAGCGCCAAGGGAACCGTGTACAGCTCGGGGTCGGTCAGGTAGAGCAGCGGCCCGAAGAACTCGTTCCACACCGAGATGAACGTGAAGATCGCGGTCGTCGCGAACGCCGGGCGGCACAGCGGCAGGATGATGCTCCAGAACGTGCGGAACGGCCCGCACCCGTCGATCCGGGCCGCGTCGTCGAGCTCCTGCGGGAGCTGGCGCATGAACTGGACCATCAGGAAGATGTAGAACGCGTTGGTGGCCAGGAAGTTCGGCACCAGCAGCGGGTAGTAGGTGTTGAGCCAGCCGAGCTTCGCGAACAGGATGTACTGCGGGATGAGCAGCACGTGCCCCGGCAGCATCATCGTCCCGAGCATGAGCGCGAAGAAGAGCTTGCGCCCGGTGAAGTTCAGCCGCGCGAACCCGTACGCCGCAAGGGAGCACGAGAACAGGTTCCCGACGATGCTGAGCACCACGATCACGATGGAGTTCGAGAAGTAGATCCCGAAGTCGTACTCCAGGGCCGTCCAGCCGCCGGAGTAGTTCTGCGGGCTCCACTCGGCCGGCCACAGCGCCAGGTCCGAGAAGATCAGCCCGTTCGGCTTGAGCGAGCTCGACACCAGCCACAGCAGCGGGTACATCAGGAACAGGCCGATGACGCACAGCACGAGGTGCCTGGCGAAGCGGCTCTTGCGGCTCGAACCGAACCGCTCGATCAGCGCGTCGTCGTCGGTGCGCCGCGCCTTCGTCGATTGCAAGGTCGTTGACATCTATGCGGCCTCAGTTGTCGTAGTTGACCCAGTACTTCGCGGAGAAGAACGTCAGGGCGGTGAACGCGGCGATGATCACCAGGAGGGTCCAGGCCATCGCCGAGGCGTAGCCCATGTTGAACTGGTTGAATCCCTGCTGGTAGAGGTACAGGTTGTAGAACAATGTGGAGTTCGCCGGACCGCCGCCGCCGTCGTTCATCACGAAGCCCTGAGTGAACGTCTGGAACGAGGCGATGAGCGACTGGATCAGGTTGAAGAAGATGATCGGGCTCAAGAGCGGCAGCGTGATCGAGCGGAACCGGCGCCAGCGCGAGGCCCCGTCGACCGCGGCCGCCTCGTAGTACATGACCGGGATCTGCCGAAGGCCCGCAAGGAAGATGACCATGGGCGAGCCGAACGTCCAAACGTGCAGGATGATCAGCGTCGTCAGCGCGTAGTCGGGGTCCGAAGTCCACGCGATCGCAGGCACGCCGAACCAGCCGAGGAACGCGTTCACGATCCCGTCCAGTCCGAACACGTAGCGCCACAGCAGGACGACCGCGACGCTCGCGCCGAGCAGCGAGGGCAGGTAGAACACGGCCCGGTAGACCGGGAGCGCCCTGATGCCCTTGTTCAGGATCATCGCCACGCCCAGCGCCGCCGCCAGTGACAGCGGCACCGATACGAACGTGTAGACGAACGTGACCTGCAACGACTTGAGCAGCACGGAATCCCGGAACATGGCCGTGAAGTTCTCGAACCCGATCCACTTCGGAGGATTCAGGAGGTTGTAGTCCGTGAACGCCAGGTACAGCGACGCGAAGAACGGGACGACGGTGAACAGCATGCCGATGAACCACGGCAGCAGGAACAGGTAGCCGGCGCGGTCTCGCCGCGCCCGCCGGCCCCGGGAGCGCCCCGCGGAGAGGCGCCCTTGCTCCGGGGCCGGCGGCACGTCCGCCTCCGGCATGACGGCGGTCTCGGTGCTCACTCTGCGATGGCCCCTTCGGCCTGCTCGATGAACTGCGCCGCGGCGTCGGCCGGGCTGATGCGCCCGAACTCGACCTCGACGGCGAGCGCGTCGAGGAAGTCGAAGACGGCGCTGCCGCCGGGCGGGTACAGGAGCGAGCGCGGCAGGTCCTCGCCCTGGAGCGCGATGAGGAAGTCGGTGGCGGCCTGGTCGTCCGGTTCCAGCGAGGCCTTGATCTCCTCTGCCACTTCGGCATTGGCGGGGACGCCGCGGGTGGTGCCCGTGGCGAGGGACGCCTCGGGGTCGTTGAGCAGGAAGTCGAGGAGCTTCAGGGCCTCTTCGGGGTGCTTGGAGGCCGCGGCGACCGACCACAGGTGGGGGCAGTCGACGGACTGTCCGCGGCGCACCCCCTGGGTCTCGCCGGGCATGCGCAGCAGGACGAGGGTGCCGCCGCAGGCCTCGTTGTAGCCGAGGAAGTTGTTGGTGGGGATGATCTGCGAGGCGAGTTTGCCCTGCGCGATGTAGGACTGGTCGGGCGAGCCGCCGATGTTCTCGAAGAAGCCCGCGGGCGGGAAGCCGCCGTCGTCCCGCATGCCGTTGATGAGTTCGAACCAGGCCTGGACGGTGGCGGCGGTGACGCCGAGCTGGTCGTCCTCGGTGAAGAAGTTCTCGCCCCGCTGGCGGGTGAAGACGAGGATGTTGGCGAGGGTCTGGGCTTCGAAGCCGGTGCCGTAGACCTCGCCGCCGCTGGCGTCGCTGATCGCTTTCGCGAAGGCGGCCAGGTCGTCCCAGGACCAGGTGTTCCCGTCGGGGATCGGGACGCCGTACTGGTCGGCGAAGTCCTGGCGGACGACGAAGCCGACGGTGTTGAGGCCGGCGGGGACGCCGTAGACGCTCTCGCCGACCTCGGCGATGGTCGCGGCGTTGTCGCTGAGCCCGGAGAGGTCGAGGTCGTCGGCGTACTCGTTGAGGTCGAGGAGGGCGTCGCGGTCGGCGTACTCGCGGAGGGAGTCCATGCGCATGGCCATGAGGTCGGGCGGGTCGCCGGCGGCGAAACGGGTGGCGAGTTTGTCCTGGTAGGGGCCGGAGTCCTGGTATTCGACCTCGATCGTGACGCCTTCGTTCTGCTCCCTGAAGAGGTCGAGGGCGGCCTGGGTCTTCTCGGCCCGGGTGGCGTCGCCCCACCAGACCATGTTGAGGGTGACGCCGTCGCCGGAGTCGTCGTCTCCGCCGCCGCCGAAGCCGCGGCCGCAGGCGGCGAGGGCGGGCGCGGCGGCCAGGCCGAGGCCGCCGGCCTTCATGAGGTTGCGGCGGCTGACCGCCTGCCGAGGGGGTTGTTCAGTGGTCACGCTTGCAGTCCCTTCACGCGGACACCCGTGTCCGGCGTATCGATCGGACTCGATGGTTGGGCGCTCAGGTTACGACCGGAAACGAGGTTATGTCAAGTCATGAAAAAAATTGGTCCGAGATTACGGCAATCCATTGACCGTAATCGATCGACCTGCTTAGACTGCCCGTTGACGATGCTCACCCCGAGTCGAAGGAGCCTCGCGTGACCCCTTGGAACCCACCGAGATTCAGCCGCCGAACCCTCGCGGCGGCCGCCGCCGCGGGCGCGCTCGCCGCGGCCTTCCCCGCTGCGGC
>NZ_QFRW01000055.1 GCF_003265355.1 Glycomyces dulcitolivorans
GGGCGCTCACGCGCCCGCCCCGGTATTCGGTCTCTAGTACCAGCCGACTTCTTCGGAGTGGTTCCAGGCCTCGCAGGGCGTGCCGTAGCGGCCCTCGATGTAGCCCAGGCCCCACTTGATCTGGGTGACCGGGTTGGTCTCCCAGTCCGAGCCCGCGCTGGCCATCTTGTCGCCGGGCAGCGCCTGCGGGATGCCGTAGGCGCCGATCCCGTTGGCCGCGTACTCGTTCCAGCCGGACTCGCGGTCCCACAGGGCCACGAGGCAGCCGACCTGCTCCAGGTCGTGGCCGTTGTCCAGGGCCATGGCGCAGCCGGTGGCCTTGTTCCCGGAGTACTCGTCGCAGCTCGCCGGAATGTCGACGGACGTCGGGTTGGCGTTCGCCTCCGCTTCGGCTTCGGCCTCTTCGGCGGCCTGGTCGGCGTCCTCCTGGGCGGCGTTCAGGCTCTCGGCGCGGTCGGCCGCGAAGTCGGCGAGCGCGTCGGCCTTCACCGAGACGTCGGCGCCGGCGGTCTCGGCGATGTAGTTGACGTGAAAGTAGCGGACTTCCTCGTACGCCTCCTCGGCCTCGGCCTGCTGTTCGGCCGCGGCCTGGCTGGGATGCTGGGCGTCCTGCTCGGATGGGTCGTCGGTCACGGCGTTGACGGCTATGACGGCCCCCAGTGCGAGGACGAGCACGGCGGCCACGCGGGC
The DNA here is from genome assembly GCF_003265355.1 of Glycomyces dulcitolivorans. GTDB lineage: Bacteria > Actinomycetota > Actinomycetes > Mycobacteriales > Micromonosporaceae > Glycomyces > Glycomyces dulcitolivorans. Next base: position 691 of record NZ_QFRW01000055.1, read on the forward strand.
GCCGTAGCGGGTCAGCAGTGGGATCATTCGCTCTACTCCTGTGTCCCGGGCGTCTGTCCACAGACGCCCGGGACACAGCATGCCAGAGCTGGCCGGTCAGCCTTCCAGCAGGTTGGTGACCATCTCCGCGATTTCCGAACGCTCACTGCGCGTAAGGGTGACATGCGCGAAGAGTGGGTGGCCCTTGAGCACGTCGATGACGCTGGCGACCCCGTCGAAGCGGCCCACCCGCAGGTTGTCGCGCTGCGCGACGTCGTGGGTGAGGACCACTTTGGAGCCCTGTCCGATGCGGGAGAGCACCGTCAGCAGGACGCCGCGTTCGAGCGACTGCGCCTCGTCGACGATGACGAACGCGTCGTGGAGGCTGCGGCCGCGGATGTGCGTCAGCGGCAGGACCTCCAGCATCCCCCGTTCGAGCACCTCGTTGATGACGTTGTCGTCGGTGACGGCCCCGAGGGTGTCGAACACCGCCTGGCCCCACGGGCTCATCTTCTCGCCCTCGGACCCCGGGAGGAATCCGAGCTGCTGCCCGCCGACCGCGTACAGGGGCCGGAACACGATGACCTTCTTGAAGATCTCGCGCTCCAGCGCCTGCTCCAGGCCCGCGCACAGCGCCATCGCGGACTTGCCGGTGCCGGCCTTCCCGCCGAGCGAGACGATCCCGATCTCGGGGTCCAGCAGCAGGTCGATGGCGACGCGCTGCTCGGCCGAGCGGCCGTGGATCCCGAAGGCCTCGCGGCCGCGGATCAGGCGGATCTTCTTGTCGACGGTGACGCGGCCCAGGGCCTTCGAGCTGTTGCCGGTGAGCACCAGCCCGGTGTGGCAGGGCAGTTCCACGTCGTGCGGGAGGTCGACGTCGCCGCCGTCGAACAGGGCGTCGATGACCTCGTCGGCGACCGACACCTCGGCCATGCCCGACCAGGTCGGGTCGACGGCCTGCCCGTGCCGGTACTCCTCGGTGGGGATGCCGACCGCGGAGGCCTTGACCCGCAGCGGCATGTCCTTGGTGACGAGTACGGCGTCGGCGCCTTCGAGCCCGAGGGCCCGGGTCACGGCGATGATGCGGGAGTCGTTCGTGTCCACGGCGAACCCGGCCGGAAGACCGGAGGTGTCCACGTGGTTGAGCTCGACCCGGATGGAACCGCCGTGGTCCCCGATGTCGATGGGCTGATCGAGACGACCGTGCTTGATGCGGAGTTCGTCGAGGCGCCTGAGGCACTCCCGGGCGAACCAGCCCAGCTCGGGGTGGTGGCGTTTGGCTTCCAGCTCGCTGACTACGACGAGCGGGATGACCACGTGGTGTTCGTCGAACCGTGAGAACGCTCCTGGGTCTGACAGCAGAACCGAAGTGTCGAGGACGTAAGTGCGTTGCACTGGCACGGTCGCCTCCCGGGTGTCGATGTGTGGGGGACAGTTCCGGCCCTGAGTGCTGGCCGTCACCTGGCGTTGCCCCGTTGGTACTCACACTGTAGTTGGGAGGTACGTCACTCCGCCACCTAAAAATGCATCGAAAGCAACACTGGTTGTCACTGGACAGTCGGGAATCCGACAAACCAGACACGCCGGGTTGCGACATGATCACGGAAAGTGGACGGATTCTCCGCGAGAATGAGCGCGTGTCAACCGTGAGCGTCGCCGAACTCAAGTCCGCCATCGCCGCCGCCCTCCAGCAGGTCCGCGACGGCCAGGCCGCCATCTCCGCCGCCAGCCAGAACATCGAAGCGGCCCAGGGCGGCCTGACCGCGGTCACCGCCGGGTCCGGCCACGACTCCGTCGCCACCGCCCAGGCCGCGCTCGCGCAGGCCGCGGCGGAGCTGGAGCAGTCCCTGGCCGCGACCTTCGCCGCGGCCGAGCAGGCCGAGGCCTACGCCGCGACCCTCTAGAACGGAGACCCCTGTGGACGTCGCCGCCCTCGCCGGGAGCCTCAAGTCCCTCGCCGCCGACCTCCCCTTCCCCGCGTTCGACACCGCCGACGCCTGCTTCGAGGCCGCCCAGGCCGAGCTGACGGAGGCCTCGCGCGAGTCGAACGCCGAAGTGGGCCTGCACAGGCTCGGGTCCGCCCGCGAGCGCCTCGACGCCGCCCGCACCCGCCTCGGTGAGGCCGTCGAGGCGCTCGACGACTACCTCGCCGCCATCGGCGCCGGATCCGGACCCGGCCAGGCCTCCACGGCGCCGACGACCGGCGCCCCGGCCGCGGCACCGCCCCCTGTGGACCCGCGGCAGTGGTGGACCGACCGCGTCAACGAGCTGTGCGACCGCGGCGGCGACGCCGAACCCGAGAAGGTCCCGCCGACGCGCCTGTTCAACGAGCTGCTCAAGGCCGCGGGGGAGGGGAACGCCGACGCGTACTGCAAGCGCCTGCGCGACGCCGGGCCCGAGACCGGCGTGAAGCTCCCCGGCCTCGCCTGGCCGCTGGTGCGCAGCCTCGCCGCGGAGCACTTGGGCCGCAACCCGAACGCGAGCGACGTCCCGGTCCTGCGCGACAAGTGCGTCGCGAAGGTCCGCGCCCTCGTGCCGAAGGCCGAGCCGCTCCACGTGGCCGAGGCGCTCGCCTCGGCCTGCACCCTCGGGGCCGGCGCCGGCGACGACGCCGCGCGCACCGCCGCGATCGGCCCCGTGCTGGTCGCCGCGATGCACCGCCTGCCCAGGCAGAGCCCGCAAGACGTGCACCCGAAACCCGAGCGGAGGGCCTGACCATGAGCAGCTGGCGCAGACGACTGGTGGCGGCCATGGGCGACGAGCTCGGCCGCGCCCGCGGCGAGGCCCGGCTCCTCGCCGAGCGCACCGCCGAACTCGCCGAGACCGAACGCGGCCGCGCCGAGCAGGTCATCAGCGACGCGGGCCGCAAGCAGACCCAGCTGCGGAACATCCACGAGAAGATGATCGCCACGCTCGAAGCGCGCAAGGCCGCCGCCGTCGAAGGCGGCCACCGGGCGGCACTCGCCGCGGCCGCACTCGCGGCGCCCGCCGCGGCCGGCGCACTGTGGACCGACTGGAAACCCGAGTCGGGCCTGGGCCGCGGACCTGCGCCGCTGCTGCGGGTCGGCCGCATCGCCAACAGCGCTGCGCCGCTTCGGGGGCCCTCCCTCCCCCCCACCCCACCCACCCGCATGCCGGATACCGCCTCGACCGGGCGCGCTCCGGTCGAGAGTGGCGATGACCTCGCCGCCGGCGGAGGGATCCCTCCGGGGGCCGCGACTGCATCAGCCGGCTCGTCCATTGTGGCAGGGGGGTGTGACAATCCAGGACCCTCAGTGACCGACACCTCACTCCCCGCGCTCATCCCGCTGCTCGACCGGTCGCACCTGCGCATCGACTCCGATGCGGCCCACGCGCTCCCCGGGCTGCTGCTGCGTGCGGTCGGCGGCGTCCCGGCCGGGCTCGTGCGGCTGCACATGTACGACCCCGAGCGGCTCGGCGGGTCGCTGTCGGCGTTCGCCGCGCTCGGGAAGGCCGGACTGCTTTCCTTCGTCGGGCCCTCAGGTTTGCGAGAGGAGCTGGACTCGCTCGTGGAGACCGTGCGGCGCGTCAACGCCGACGTGCTTGCAGGCGAACACGAATCGCTTGCGGCGCTGGCCGCCGCCACCGGGCGGCGGCCCGAACCGTGGCGAGTCCTCGTGCTCCTCAACGCCGACCTCGCCGCCTGGCCCGCCCACGACCAGGCCCAGCTCGCGCGCCTGCGCCGCACCGGCGTCGCCGCCGGCGTCCACCTCGTCATCGTCGGCGACGACGACGCCGGACCCGCCGACCTGCCGCGACTCACCGCCGCCGGCGCCACCGCGCTCCCCGGCGCGCCCATCGAATTGGACCCGCCGCCGCCCTCCAGCACCGTCACCAAGGCCGCCAAGCACATCGCCGAGAAGCACCGCGCCGGAAAGGAACCCGCGCGCCTGGTCGACCTGCTCCCGCAGCGGCTGTGGAACGCCTCCTCCGCCTCCGGACTCCAAGCCCCCATCGGCGAGACCGCCGCAGGCGACGTCGCGAAGATCAGCCTCGGCGACAACCCGCCCCACGCCCTCGTCGGCGGCCCCTCCGGCTCCGGCAAGACCAACCTCCTCTACGCATGGATCGCCGGACTCGCCTCCAACTACTCGCCCGACGAACTCGCCCTCTACCTCCTCGACTTCAAAGAAGGCGTCTCCTTCGCGCGCTTCGCCTCCGGGCGCCGCGACCCCACCTGGCTCCCGCACGTGCGCCTCGTCGGCGTCAACATCAACGACGACCGCGAGTTCGGCCTCGCCCTCCTGCGCCACCTCAAGGACGAGCTGCGCCGCCGCGCCGAGGCCGCCAAAGCCCACGAGGCCACCAAGCTCGAAGAGCTCCGCGCCGCCGACCCCGACGGGCACTGGCCGCGCATCGTCGCCGTCGTCGACGAGTTCCAGGTCCTCCTCGAAGCCCGCGACGCCGTCACCGACGAAGCCGTCCAGCTCCTCGAAGACCTCGCCCGCCGCGGCCGCAGCCAGGGCATCCACCTCGTCCTCGCCTCACAGGACGTCGCCGGCATCGAGGCCCTGTGGGGCCGCCCCAGCCTCGTCGCCCAGTTCACGCTGCGCATCGCACTCCCCAAGGCCCGCAGGGTCCTCGCCGAGTCCAACCACGCCGCCGACACCGTCGCCCGCTTCCACGCCGTCGTCAACGACGAGTCCGGCCACACCGGCGCCAACCGCATCGTCGCCGTCCCCAACGCCGGCCACGCCGACGCCTGGGAACCCCTCCAGCAGCGCCTCTGGGAGGCCCGCGGCAGCGACAACGAACCGCCCGCGCTCTTCGACGGCGACCACGTCCCCGACCTCACCGCCGCCATCCCCGCACCTGAGACCGCGCTCCTGGGCCAGACCATCGACGTCGCCTCCCGCGGCGCCGAACTCGCCCTCCACCGCGCCCCCGGCCGCAACCTCGCCGTCCTCGGCACCCGCACCGTCGAAGCCGCCGACATCCTCGCCGCCGCCGCGCTCACCGCCGCCCGCGGCCAGCGCATCGGCGTCGACGTCTGCTGCCTCGAACCCGACGCCGCCTCCTCCGCGCTCGCGCTCGCCGCCGCCCTGGAGACCGAAGGCGCCGACGTCGACTGGCACGACGACCTCGACTCCGCGTGCAAGGACTGGGAGAACCGCGCCGACGGGATGCTCCGCCTCAACCTCTTCTACGCCGTCGACGCCGGGTCCGCACGCCTCGACGCGGCCGGGTCGGCCCGCCTGCGCGCCATGCTCATCGACGGCCCCGAACGCCACCTCCACACCCTCGGCTGGTGGCGGTCCGTGCCGCGCCTGCGCGAGGACCTCGGCGGCTTCTCGGCCCGCTTCGACGCCGTCGACGCCTGGCTCGCCCTCGACGTCCAGGGCCCCGAGCTCGCCCCGCTCTCGCCCGCCAGCGGCGGCCCCGCCTGGTACCCGCGGACCCGCCGCGGCCTCTACTTCGACCGCGCCCGGCACCGGGTCCCGCAGGTCGTCATCCCGTACCGGACGACCGCGCTGCTGCCGAACCCGTCGGCCGTGCTCGACCTGCCCTGAGGAGCGCCATGACCGACAGCGCCACTACGGAATACGCCGACGCCGTCGCCGCGTACCTGAAGGACCGCGCCGACGCCGACGCCGAGATCCGCGCCGCCGACACCGCCTACCGCGACGAGTCCTCGAAACTCGCCGACGCCGTCGCGGCCGCGAGGACCTCCCGCGACGAGGCCAACCGCTCGTCCGTGTCCGCCGCGACCCTCGTCGCCGAGACCGACAAGGCCGTCGCGATCCTGTGGCGGGCCCTCGGCGACTTCGTCGGGCACCGCCGCACCGGCCCCACCCCCTCTGCGGGGGAACCGGACCCCGAGCCGGACGCCGAGCGCGTCCGCACCCGCCTGGAGCGGTCCGGGCGGCTGCTCGCGCTCGCCCGGCAGGGTGAACTCCCCATCGAGGCGCCGCGCCACACCGAGGCCACCGCGGCCGGGATCGGGGCGGCGACCGGGGCGCTGGCCGTGGCGATCGCGCTCGGGGTGCTGCGCGCCGACGACACCGCCGTGCGGCAGGCGCTCGCGGCGCTGACGCTGTTCCTGGGCATCGCGACCGGGCCGATCGTGCTCGGGGTGTGGCTGTCGTGGCAGTACCGGGTGCGCCCGCGCCCGGGTCAGACGCTCGCGTGCGTGGGCGCGGCCGTCGCGGCGGTGTGCGCGCTGGCGGGGTTCTTCCTGCGGGGCCTGTGAGCGGCCCCGGTGGAGCTTGCGGTCCCTGAATTGGCTCTGCTTGACTCGATGGGGTACACCTGGAGCGTTCCTGAAACGTGAGGAGACCCGTCAATGGCCGCCATCGACGACACCGGCTCGTGGCACTACGGCCCGCTGCCGTCCACTGACGACGCCCCGGCCTGGATCTTCGGGATCGTCCCCGACGGGTGGATCGCCGGGATGCCGGAGGTCACCGTGGACCGCGACGAGATGATCATCATCTGCCCGCTGCCGACGCCGGACCACCCGGCCGACGCCACCGAGTCCGACCGGGCCGCCACCGAGGAGGGCCGGATCTCGCGCTTCCGGGAGGCGACGCGCGACATGCGGGTGCAGATCGCGCAGCAGCTCCAGTACCGCTACCACCGGCAGGCGTCGTGGGGGGCGCGCTGCGGGTCCACGACGATGGTCTTCACGCACCAGTCCCTGCCGGTGACGACCCGGCTGCGCCAGCCCGAGCGGCTCGTCCTCGACACGCTCGTCGGCTCCGGGGTGGCCGCGTCGCGCCAGGACGCGCTCGCGTGGTGCGTGCGGCTGGTCGAGCAGCACGCCGAGGACTGGCTGAAGGAGCTGCGGGAGGCGATGGTCAGCGTGGACGAGCTGCGCCGGCGGGGCCCCTCGGTCTGAGCACGATCGATCACGGGCGGAGGCGCGATGCGCCTCCGCCCGTTTCCGTCTATGACCGCAGCAGGAAGTAGACCAGCACGATCGCCATCACCACCACGATCGCGACCGCGAAGGCGACGACCCCCTTCGGGCGGCCCGGCTGCGGTTCCGGTTCACGGTGCGCCATCGGCGTCTCCAACGGTTCGTCGCTGTGTTCCTGTTGTGCATCTTCGCCCAAGACGCCCTCCTGTGGGCCGATTCACGCCAAAACGGTCCGCCACGCGCCCGTAACCGTTTTGCGACGGCGATCTAACGCGCTCGTTCCATGATCGAAACCGATCGCATTAGTTGAGAGCAATGGTCAAATTCGAGCTCAGATGATCGATCGTGCGCGGTCACGCAGAAAGTGCAAGTAGTTGTGATCGTTATGAGCTTGAATGCGCACGCGTAGGGAACCCGTAGGCGGAACGCCTGTTCAACGGCCGTTCAATCACGCACGAGTTCCTGCGCGTTCGCGCCCGTTCCCGTAGCGTCCGAAGGACCGGCCCCGGCCGGAGCGCCCGCGTCCGTGCCCAGAAGCCGACCGAAGGAGCCACCGTGAGCATCGAAGTCGCCACCGGCGTCGCCGCCGCAGCACCCGCCGCCACCGCCGCCGACAACCCCGCGATCGGACTCACCGATCCGCCCACCCGCCACCACCGGCTGCTCGCCTGGGTCGGCGAGGTCGCCGAGCTGACGAACCCCGACCAGATCGTGTGGTGCGACGGCTCCCGGTCCGAATGGGAGCGCCTGACCGCCGAGCTCGTCGCCTTCGGGACCCTCGTCCCGGTCCCGGCCAAGCCGGACTCGTTCCTCGCCCGCACCGACCCCGGCGACGTCGCCCGGGTCGAGGAGCGGACCTTCATCTGCTCCGACGACCCCGAGGACGCCGGCCCCACCAACAACTGGACCGCCCCCGACTACATGCGCGAGACCATGACCGGCCTCTACCGCGGCTCCATGCGCGGGCGCACCATGTACGTCGTCCCCTTCTGCATGGGCTCCCTCGACGCCGAGCAGCCCATGTTCGGCGTCGAGCTCACCGACTCCGCGTACGTCGCCGCCTCCATGCACATCATGACCCGCATGGGCACCCAGGTCCTCGCCAAGATGGGCGGCGACGCCGACTTCGTCAAGTGCCTCCACTCCGTCGGCGCCCCGCTCGTGCCCGGCGACACCGACGTCCCCTGGCCCTGCAACGACACCAAGTACATCTCCCACTTCCCCGGCGACAGGGAGATCTGGTCCTTCGGGTCCGGCTACGGCGGCAACTCCCTCCTCGGGAAGAAGTGCTACGCCCTGCGCATCGCCTCCGCGATGGGCCGCGACGAGGGCTGGATGGCCGAGCACATGCTCATCCTGCGCCTGACCAGCCCCGAAGGGAAGGTCTACCACGTGACCGGCGCGTTCCCCAGCGCCTGCGGCAAGACCAACCTCGCCATGCTCGAACCCACCATCCCCGGCTGGAAGGTCGAGACCCTCGGCGACGACATCGCCTGGCTCCGCTTCGGCGAGGACGGGCGCCTGTGGGCCTCCAACCCCGAGTACGGGTTCTTCGGCGTCGCCCCCGGCACCGACTACCACACCAACCCGAACGCCATGCGCACCATCGCGAAGGGCCACACCCTCTTCACCAACGTCGCCCTCACCGACGACGGCGACGTCTGGTGGGAGGGCATGGGCGAGGCCCCCGCCCACCTCGTCGACTGGAAGGGCCGCGACTGGACCCCCGACTCCGAGGAGCCCTCCAGCCACCCCAACAGCCGCTTCTGCACGCCGATCAAGCAGTGCCCGGTGCTCGCCGACCAGTACGACGACCCGCGCGGCGTCCCGATCGACGCGATCCTCTTCGGCGGCCGCCGCGCCACCACCATCCCGCTGGTCACCCAGGCCCGCGACTGGGTCCACGGCGTGTACATGGGCGCCACCCTCTCCTCCGAGACCACCGCCGCCGCCACCGGCAAAGTGGGCGTCGTCCGCCGCGACCCGATGGCCATGCTGCCGTTCATCGGCTACAACGCCGCCGACTACTTCGGCCACTGGATCGAGATGGGCAAGGCCGCCAGCGACGAGGCCCTCATGCCCGAGGTGTTCTACGTCAACTGGTTCCGCAAGAGCGACGACGGCCGCTTCCTGTGGCCCGGCTTCGGCGAGAACGCCCGCGTCCTCAAATGGGTCGTCGAGCGCCTCGAAGGCCGCGCCGGCGCCGTCGAGACCCCGATCGGGTACTGCCCGGCCCCCGGGTCCCTCGACGTCGACGGCCTCGACCTCACCGAGGACGACCTCGCCGCCGCCCTCAAGGTCGACCCCGCCGAGTGGGCCGAGGAGGTCCCGCTCGTCGAAAGCTGGTTCGCGCGCTTCGGGGACCGCCTCCCCACCGTCCTGTGGGCCGAGCTCGACGCCCTCAAGCAGCGCCTCGACGCGAAGTAACCCGCAGTCACGAGGAGCGGGCAGGGCCGGGGCCGGAACAGCCCCGGCCTACAATTGCCGGTTGTGGCGATCTCGAACCTGCTTTACCGGATATACGAGCGTCGGCTCGCGCGCGAGCTGACCGGCCAGCCGCTGCCCAGGCACATCGGCGTCATGGTCGACGGCAACCGGCGCTGGGCCCGCGACATGGGCCTGACCGACCCCAACGACGGCCACCGCGCCGGCGCCAAGCACATCGAGCGGTTCCTCGGCTGGTGCGACGAACTCGGCGTCGAGCACGTGACCATCTGGCTCCTCTCCACCGAGAACCTCACCCGGCCCAAGGAGCAGCTCGACCCCCTCCTCGACATCATCGACGAGCTCGCCGGCGAGCTCTCCGACGACGACCAGCCCTGGCAGCTGCGCATGGTCGGCGCCCTCGACCTCCTCCCCGAAGACCACCAGGCCGCCCTCAAACGCGCCCAGCAGCGCACCGCCGAGAAACGCGGCATGCAGGTCAACCTCGCCGTCTGCTACGGCGGCCAGCGCGAGATCGCCGACGCCGTCCGCTCCTTCATGCTCGAACAGGCCGCCGCCGGCGCCGGCCTGGAGGAGGCCGCCGAGGCCATCGACGCCGACTCCATCGCCCGCCACCTCTACATGACCGGGCAGCCCGACCCCGACCTCGTCATCCGCACCTCCGGCGAGCAGCGCATCTCCGGATTCCTGCTCTGGCAGTCCGCGTACTCCGAGTTCTACTTCTGCGACTCCAACTGGCCCGACTTCCGCCGCGTCGACTTCCTGCGCGCCGTCCGCTCCTTCGCGACCCGCGACCGCCGCTACGGCAAATGACGTTCTGAGAAAAGACCCGACCCGGCTGAGACGCCCGCGCGTGCCCGTTCGTGTGGAAGGTGCAGTCCCCCGACCGCCCCTCCCCCCGGACCGAGGAGCCACGTGAATGCAGCCGCCGTCGCCGTGACGACCACGATGAACCGAGACCGCGCCGCGCCCGACCGCCGGGCCGAGTTCGACGCCTTCTACGCCCGCAACATCGGCCGGATCACCGCGCAGATCCGGGCCTACGTCGGCGACCACGACGAAGCCGAAGACCTCGTCGCCGAGGCCTTCACCCGGGCCCTGACCCGCTGGAAGACCGTCGGCTCCTACGACAACCCCGCCACGTGGGTCCGCCGCGTCGCCTGGAACCTCGCGACCTCCCGCCTGCGCCGCGGCGCCTTCGCCCGCCGCTTCCTGCGCCGCCAGCGCATCACCGACGTCGAAGGGCCCCAGCCGGACCGCGTCGATCTGGAACGCGCGCTCACCGCACTCAACGAGCGCCACCGCAAGGCGATCATCCTCTACTACATCGCCGACATGACCGCCGCCGAGATCGCCGACCAGGAGCGCGTCGCCGAGTCGACCGTCCGCACCTGGCTCGCCAGAGGAAGAGCCGCGCTCGCCGAGCGCCTGCGCATCGACGAAATCAAGGAGCAGCCGTGAGCAACCCCGATCCCTTGGCAGCGGTCTTCACCGACTACACCGACGACACTTCTGCCGAAGTGCGGGACGGCAGCACCGACCGGTTGTGGCGCAAGGCGAAACGCCGCCGCATCGGCCGAGTCGCGGTCGCATCGGCTGCGGCTCTGGCACTGCTGGTGCCGGCGGGCTGGCTCCTTGCGAACACCGCCGGCGCCGACGGCCCGGAGGCCGCCGAGGAGCCGCCGCCCGTCTGGACCGCCCCGGCGCCGGAGGGCAACGGGCCGAACACCAGGTCGGACATGCTGGTGAAGGGCTACGAGACACTTGTCGGCGCAGTGGTCGACCTGCCCTCGTTCATCCCTGGCAACGATGAGGTGGACGAGATCTGCCAGGTCGACGACGCGGTCGTGGTCCCGGGATGGGTCGAGGTCCCCGACGAGGAAGGTGCGGTCTTCCTCAGGGAGTACACCTCCCTGGTTCCCGCCATGGACGCGGCTCCGATCCCGGTGGCGCTCCTCGGATGCGACTACGGCGACGGTACGGCGTTCCAGGTCGTCACCCTCGCCGACGAAGGCGACCAGTGGTCAACGATCGCCCAGTACGCCCACACCGAGGCCGACGGCGCCGTACCGCTTGAGATCACAGGCTCGGATGAGCCGTTCGGAGAAATCAAGGTCGGCTTCGCCGAGCGGTACGACCCCGAAGCGAACGACCTCGACTACTGGTTCGAGACCATCACGCTCGACGCCGCGGGCGACCCGGTGAGCACGCCCGCCGGCGACCTCGATGTCGAGGGCTTCTCCGACCTCAACATCGACCTGGCGGCCATGGCGACCGGCGAGGCCGGCGTCTGGGACTTCACCGCGACCATTCGCAACGACGGCCCCAGAGATGCGACCGGCTACGAGGTCTACATGTGCGCCCTGTGGAGCCAGACGTTCACGGAGGTCGGGCTCACCGACTGCATCAACCACGAATGCGTCGACACCGGCGACGGCTGCCCCTCGAACCGGGAGCCCGTCGCGGTCATCGACCTGCCGGTCGGCGAGAGCGTCACGTACGAGTGGACTGTGGTCATGGACCTCGACCAGTGGCAGGCGTACATCGACTCCATCGACGACGCCGCGCTCGCCGGCCCGCTGTTCGAGATCACCGCGGAGAAGCCCACCGAGGACCGCACGATCCCGCGGTCGTTCACCCGGGCGGCCATGTTCGCGGAGTTCCTCCTGTAACCCCTTCCCTCCCAAGACGTTCCCGCGAGCCCCGGCTCGCGGGGACGCCGCCGTTTCCGCAAAGTGTGAACTAGAACTCCAATCAGGAGTGCGTCACTCCCGGCCGCGTCCTCGTGTATCTCATGCGGACCCCCAAGCCGCCGTACCGTAGCCGAGGAGCCCCTATGACGCCCACCCGCGACAGCTCTTCTCCACCAGGGGAGGGAGGCGCCGCGGCACAACTGCTGCCCATGCGCGCCAGCCTCGAATTCGATGACTTCTACGCCGCCAACGTCCGGGTCATCACCGGCCAGATCTACGCCTACACCGGCGACCGGACCGAAGCCGAGGACCTGGTGGCCGAGGCGTTCTGCCGGGCGCTCGCGCGCTGGCGGAAGGTGCGCGAGTACGAGAACCCCACCGCGTGGGTGCGCCGCGTGGCCTGGAACCTGGCCACCAGCCACCTGCGCCGCCGCGGGGTCGTCCAGCGCTTCCTCAACCGGCAGCGCGAAACCCACGAGAAGGCGCCCGACGGCGACCGCGTCGACCTCATGCGCGCCCTCGCCGGCATCGGCGAGCACCACCGCAAGGCAGTGATCCTCCGGTACATGGCAGGACTGACCGTGGCCGAGATCGCAGAGCAGGAAGGCGTCGCCGAAGCCACCGTCCGCTCCTGGCTGACCAGGGGGAAAGCCGCACTCGCCGGCCGACTCACCGTCCAAGACGAGATGGAGCAGCGATGAGCACGCCAGACGACACGCGCTTCGAAGAGGCGTTCGCCGACTTCGCCCACGCCGCCGAACTCATGGTCGACCCGGTCGACTCCGCCGTGATCCACGGCCGGGTCCGCCGCCGCCGGACCACCAAGGGCGCCGCGGCCGCCGCGCTCGCCGCGCTCATCGTGGCCGTGCCGGCCGTCTGGTGGCTCCAGGAGTCCAACGGCGACGAGGTCGACCCGCGCCCGGCCGAGGAGACCACCGACGAGATCACCGCCGAGGAGACCACCGACGCCGGCGGCGGCGACCCGGAGGCCACCGCCCCCGAGGGCCAGGAGTCCGGCGGCGACGAACTCGTCCTGCCGTCCTTCGGCGACCTCGTCGGCGCCGAGATCGCACTGCCGTCCTTCGCGGACTGGGAGGGCATCGACGAGAGCTGCCCGAACGCGCCCGCGACCCTCGCCGACGGGACCCCCGACTGGGAGAGCGGCCAGTGGTACCCCGACGACGGTCCGGTCTGGCTGCTCAAGGTGCTCCACGTTCCGCTCGAAGACGGCGGCCCGAACCAGGCGGTCGCGCTGATCGGCTGCGCCACCGGCGAATCCATGGTCCGCCAGGCCGTGGTCGTGGCCGGCGACGGCGAGGGCGGCTGGGAGGTCACCGAGGAGCTCCCCGGCGTGCCCGCCGATGACGTGCTCTACGACATCGCCCCCGCGGCCACGACCGGGGTGCTGCTCATGGTCGTGGACCAGGAGCCGACCGGCAGCGACGACGACGAGTACGAGGTCGGCTACGAGATCCTGCGCTACCGCACCGGCGAGGACCTCGTGAACGTCACCGATGACGCCTACCTGTGGGGCGTCACCGACATCGCCTCGACCCTCGACATGACCGACAACGGCGACGGCACCTGGACGGCGGAGGTCACCGTGACCAACGCGGGCGACCACGAGTCGCAGCGGATCCAGATGAGCGTCTGCAACAACTCCGAGGAGCACCTCGCGGTCGACGGGGAGATGCTGAGCTGCGTCGACGACACCGAGGGCCGCATCCTCGACCCGCTGGAACCCGGCGAGTCGGTGACCTTCGAATGGACCCTCACGCCCTCGCCCCTGGCGGACTGGACGGCGAACGAGGCCGACTTCGAAGGCGTCGGGATCATGGGATGGATCAGGACCCTGGCGTACAGCGTGGACGGTTTCGCCTACGACCCGAAGCCGTTCAACGCCGGCTTCACCGCCCGGATCACCGCCGCCGACATGGAGTGACACCGGAACGCGGAGCGGGCCGGGGCGAATGCCCCGGCCCGCTCCGCGTCTTGCC
>NZ_QFRW01000056.1:0-3924 GCF_003265355.1 Glycomyces dulcitolivorans
CCGGCCCCGGCGGCCGCGCGGATGCCCGGCCGGAACCCGGCGGCGAGGTCGTCGGCGTTCGTGCCGGTCGCGACCGCCGCGACGCCGCGCGCCTCGGCGAGCGGGCCGACGACGCTCATCAGCTCGGTCTTGCAGAAGAAGCAGCGGTCCCCGGCGTTGGCGCGGTAGCCCTCCCGGGACAGCTCGTCGGTGACCGGCGCGTGGTGCACGACCCGGAGGCCCTCGGCGAACGCCCGGGCCCGGTCGAGTTCACTCTGCGGCAGCGACGGCGAGACGGCGGTGGCGGCCTCGACCCGCTCCGGCCCGAGGGCCCGCACGGCGGCGGCGAGCAGGAACGCCGAGTCGGCGCCGCCGGAGAACGCCACCATGAGCGAGGGCAGCGAGGCGAGGCGTTCGAGGAGCGCGTCGACGGCGGGAAGGGCCGCTTGGGGAGTCGCCTGGGAGGTCACCCACCGAGCCTATCCCGCCGCGCGTGTCGCACCGTTTTCTACGGACATAACGGAAATGTCCCTACCGATGGGCCCCCGGTTCAACAACCCTGCCCCAGGGGTCCGACGATTCGCGCGGCCGCGAGGACTATTCGAGGTCGGTTGCGACGGCGCGGAGGAGTTCGGCGATCTTGGCGCCGGTCTTGCGGTCGGGGCGCCGGCCGCGCGAGAGCGGGGGCATGACCTGCTGTTCGAGGACGCCGATGAGGTCCTGGAGGAGGCTGTTGAGCTCCTCGGGCGAGCGCTTGGGCGTCTCGGGGACCGCGGCGGCGCCGGCCGCCGGGGCGGCGAGCACGTGGAGGCCCATCGCCTGGACGCCGCGGCGCGTGTCGATGATGCTGTACTCGACCTTCGTCCCCTTGGCGAGTTCCTCCACGCCTTCGGGGAGCGCGTCGCGGTGCACGAAGACGTCCTTGCCGCCGTCGTCGCGGGAGACGAATCCGAATCCCTTCTCGGCGTCGAACCATTTCACTCGACCACTGGGCACCGCTGAACCTCGAACTTCTCTCTCTTGCCGGCTACTGCTGAGTCCGTCAAGCCTAGCGTGGCGTGAACCGGACGGTCCGGAACGTCCCGGTGACCGCCCCGCCACGTACCGCGACCAGTGCTCGGCCGCTAGGGGATCGCGATGCCGAGCTCGGGGACGAGCCCGAGACCGGCGGCCCCGCCGAGGAGCCGCTCGACCGCCGCGCGGCCCTCGTCGCCGAGGTCGCGGGAGAACTCGTTGACGTACAGCTCGATGTGCTTGCGGCACACCTCTTCCGACATCTCCTGGGCGTGCTCGGCGATGTACGCCCGGCTCGCCTCGGGGTGCGCCCACGCGTAGTCGAGCGAGGCGCGGATCGCGTCGGTGATCGCGTCGGTGTCGAGATGGGACTTGGCGACGATCGCGCCGAGCGGGATCGGGGCGCCGGTGCTGCCCTCCCACCACTCGCCGAGGTCGACCATGCAGTCGAGGCCGTACTCGCCGTAGGTGAACCGGGCCTCGTGGATGACCAGGCCGGCGTCGAAGCGGCCTTCGCGCACCGCGGGCATGATCTGGTCGAACGGCACGACCTCTACGGCGACGTCGGGCCCGCCGAGGTCCCGCAGCCACAGGTTGAACAGCAGGAACGCGGTGCTGCGGTCGGAGGGGACCGCGATCTTGCGGCCTTGGAGGCTCTTCAGCCCGCCGGGGCCGGTGAGGACCAGCGGCCCGCACCCGCGCCCGAGCGCGCCGCCCGCGGGCAGCAGCCGCCATTCGGGGCCGAGGTGCGGCAGGGCCGCGTACGAGACCTTCGCGACGTCGAATTCGCCTCGCGCGCACGCGGAGTTGGTGACGTCGATGTCGGCGAACGTCAGGCGCGTGGCGGGGGCGCCGTCGATGAGGCCCGAGGTCCACGCGTGGTAGATGAACGTGTCGTTCGGGCACGGCGAGTGCGCGAGGTGCAGTGCGCCGGGGGCGCTTTCTGCGACGGCACCGTCTTCGATGCGGCCGTCGAGCGGGATTCCGAGTGCGACCATGCCTACACCTCCCTGATGGCGGTGGTGAGCGACTTCAGGGCCGAGCCCCAGTCCCAGCCCTCGACGTTGCGGTCGCCGACGAAGTTGGAGACCGTGCGGATCTCGGCGAACGGCAGGCCCGCCTGCTGGGCGGCCGTGGCGACGCCGAAGCCCTCCATGGCCTCGCCGACCGCGTCCGGGTACCGGTGGGCGAGGTTCGCGGCCTGCCCGTCGGAGCCGGTGATCGAGGCGAGGGTGAGGATCTCGCCGCGCACGCCCTCGACGGCGACGGTGAGCACGGTGTTGCACCCGATCCGGTTGGTGCCGAAGCCGATCTCGTCGATCGGCTGGAACCGCCACGGCAGGGCCACGCCGAGCTCGGCGTGGACGGCGTCGGTGCCGATGAGCACGTCGCCGATCTTCGCCCGCCCCTGGAACGCCCCGCAGATGCCCGCGTTGACGACGACGTCGTACGCCCGGCCCATGTGGCTGTTCTCGGCGATGGTCCGCGCGGTGGAGGCCGCGGCGGCGGCCGGGCCGACCCCGCAGACGAGGATGTCCAGCTCGTGGCGGAGCGAGCGCCCGGCCTCGACGGCCTGGGCCTCCTCGGCGACCGCGCACACGACGAGTATTCGCATGGAGCAAACGGTACCGGCCCGCACGCCCCTCCGGTCGCGGCAGTGAACGTGGCGCTGGACGCAGCCGGCCGGCAGGGCGCCGCCGGTTCGCGGGCACCCCCATGGGAGGGGACGCGAGCTCCCCCGATATTCAAGCCTCCCTCGCGGGTCCGACACGCCTGCGGCCGCTTACGTCCCGCCGGGCCGGGCCTACGTCCGGGCTCCCGCCGGGGCCTCGTCGGCCGCAGTGTGGCGCATTCCCCTCCCGCCCGGGCGCACCGACCGCCGGGGCCCGGCGCGAGCTGACCTATGCTTGAAGGCGTGCCTGACAGCTCTACCACCGCCGCCGCCAAGTCCCGTGCCCGCAAGCCGCGCCTGGACCGGGCCCTCGCCGATGCCGTCGATCTGGCCCGCGAGGCCGCCGAGGAGGCCGGTGACGGGATCGGCGAGCACCTGAGCGTCGAGGCCGAGTCCGAGCGGGTCGTCACCCACTACTTCGAGTGCACCCTTCCGGGCTACCGCGGCTGGCGCTGGGCCGTCGTGCTCACCCGCGTCCCGCGCGCCCGCGCCGCCACCGTCTCCGAGACCGCGCTGCTGCCCGGCCCCGACGCGCTCCGCGCCCCCGCGTGGGTGCCGTGGGCCGACCGCCTCCAGGGTGGCGAGGTCGGCACCGGCGAAGTCCTCCCCACCGAGGACGACGACGACCGCCTCATGCCCGCCTACCAGCTGTCCGACGACGACGCCGTCGAGGACATCGCCACCGAGCTGGGCCTGGGCCGCGAGCGCGTCATGAACCGCGAGGGCCGCGCCGAGACCGCGCAGCGCTGGTACGACGGCGACCGCGGGCCCACCGCCCCGATCGCCGAGGCCGCGCCCGCCCCCGCCCGCTGCGGCACCTGCGGGTTCTTCCTGCCGCTGGCCGGGTCGATGCGCCTCGCCTTCGGCGCCTGCGCGAACCTCTACTCCTCCGAGGACGCCCGCGTCGTCTCCGCCGACCACGGCTGCGGCGCGCACTCCCAGATCAGCGAGTTCGTGGACACGACGCCGCAGGGCGTCGAGAAGTCCGAGATCGTCTACGACGACGAGGGCTCCGAGATCCTCTGACCCGATCGGGTGACGGCGGGGCCCGCGGGCCCCGAAACCGTCGTACCCCCGAGGCACGCTTGAAACCGGGGGCCCTCACCCAGAGGACACCGGCGGGCTGCCCTCCCGGCGGTTCCGGCGTTCCTTCCCGCCGTGCTTCTTGCTTCGGTCGCGCTCCGCTCGATCGCTGTGCTACCTGGTCCGGTCTCGCTCCGCTCGATCGCTGTGCTACCTGGTCCGGTCTCGCTCCGCTC
>NZ_QFRW01000056.1:4092-24057 GCF_003265355.1 Glycomyces dulcitolivorans
GCGGCGGTGCCGAGGAGGCCCACGATGACGCCGGTGAGGGCGCAGGCGCCCCACCATTCGCGGCCCGAGGCCGCGAGGTCGTCGCGGAAGAACTGCGTGAGCACCAGTGCGACCGTCCACACCAGAGTCCCGGCGGCGGCGATCGGGGTCATCCGCATCCGCACCGCGTCGGCCGCGGGCAGCTCGGGGGTCTTCTTCACGCGGTGGTAGGCGGCGCGAGGGTTCGCCGACGAGCCGGACGCGGCCGGGGGCTGGGAAGTTCCGTCGGTGGACACGCTGTCAATGTACGCTGCGACAGTCCCCGCGACAATCGGTCACGCCGACGCGAGTCGGAGTCGCATCGTCGCAGACGGGATGCCGTGAGGCGTCGAATGCGCCCGCGCCAACAGGATCCGTTATCGGCACCCCGCCGGTTGTGGTCCGCCGGTAGGGTTGGGCGTACGCTCGAATGAGCTGGCAATGCGGCGCTGACGAAGACACGAGGGGTGGAAGGCATGAGGCCGGTACGGTTCGTAGCCCTCTCTGAGGACGGTCATGCGCTCGTGCTCGCCGACGAACTCGGCCGACTGCTGGCGCTTCCGCTCGACGAGCGGGTCGCCGCCGTGGTCGACGTCCCCGAGGCCGGGAACGCCCTGCGCGCCAAGACCGACGCACCGCCCGCCAAGCCCTCGGCCCAGAGCCGGCCCGTCCCGCAGCGCCCCGCCGCCGTCAACCTGTCCCCGCGCGACATCCAGACCCGCATCCGCGCCGGCGAGAGCGCCGAGGACATCGCGGCCTCCGCACAGGTCGCCGTCGACCGGGTGCTCCGGTACGCCGGGCCGGTCCTCCAGGAGCGCGCGATGCTCGCCCAGGCCGCCCGCCGCTCGCGGCTGGCGACCTCCGAGCGCGGCGAGCGGATGTCCAATGTGGTCGACGTGAAGCTCGGGACGCACGGGGTCGACCCCGAGGCCGTCTCGTGGGACGCGTGGCGCACCGAGGACGGCTCCTGGCTCGTCCAGGCGTCGTGGTCCTCCGGGAAGACGACCGCCCGCGCGCGCTGGAAGCTCGACCGGGCCCGCCAGACCGTGACACCCGATGACGAGATGGCGCAGTTCCTCTCGACGCCGCTGCCGCAGCACGTCCCCGGGCCCAAGAACGCGCCGAGCGACCTGGGCATCCGCCCGAGCGACCCGGTGCGGCCCTCGCGCGACCCGATGCACGGCCTCGACGAGGACGGCGACCTGCGTCCCGACCCGCTGCGCCGCGACCGGCTCCGCGAGGTCCTGGAGCGCCCGCTCGACGACATGCAGGGGCGCGGGAAGCGGACCTCGCAGCTGGGCCTGCCGGGCACGACCGCGCCGGAGCAGCGGGAGACCCCCGAGGTCCCCTCGCTCGCGGTGCTGCGCCCGAACAAGCGCACGGTCGCCGACGACGACCTCAACGCCCTGCCGCTCGCCGCGGCCGGGTCCAAGCCGCGCAACCAGCTCCCGGGCTGGGACGACGTCCTCTTCGGGACCGCCGGCAAGGACTAGTCGTGGCATATCCGGAATTCCGGATATGTTCCCTGTGATCGCCCCACTCCTGACCGTATCCGGCGGGTGCGACGGCGGGGTCTTCGGTCGACATCCGCAATCACTGCTTTCGCGGCGGGGCGGGCCTTCGGGTCCGCCCCGCTTCGGCGTTGTACGGGCAGCCACTATGGCAATCGCGGCGCTGGGCCCCCGGTCAAAACCCTGACACGGGGGTACGACATTCCGGGCGGTAGCGGCGGGGTGCGGGGGCGGAGAGAAATCGGTCTCAGTTACTGGCTTGCCGACCGGTAAGTAAATATCATTGAATGCGATGTCTCCGGTCCTCCTCGGCCAGCTGCGCCACACGTTCAGAGCCCTCGCCTACCCCGCCTTCCGGGTGTACGCCTCCGGGCAGCTCGTGGGCACCCTCGCCTTCTGGCTCCAGACCACCGCCGTCTCCTGGCTCGTCCTCGAACTCTCCGGCAACTCCGGGACCGCGCTCGGCTGGACCCTCGCGCTCCAGTTCGGCCCCTACCTCCTCTTCGGACTACACGGCGGCAAGATCGCCGACAGCTTCGACAAGCGCCGCGTCCTGCTCCTGTGCTCCCTCGGGTCCTCCGCGGTCACCGCGTGCCTCGGCGCCGTCGTGCTCACCGGCCACATCGAACTGTGGATGGTCTATGTCGGCATGGCTGCCTTCGGCTCCGTCTCCGTCGTCGAGGGCCCGGCCCGCCAGGCGTTCTACTCCGAGATCGTCGAACTCGACGCGCTCCCCAACGCCGTCGGCCTCGGCAGCGCCATCTTCAACACCAGCCGCATCGCCGGCCCCGCCCTCGCCGGGGTCCTCATCGCCGTGACCTCCACCGGCACCGTCATCATCACCTGCGCCGTGCTCGCCCTCGGCCCAGCCGTCGCCTGCGCGGTCCTGCTGAGCCGCAGCCTCTCCAACCCGGTGCGCCGCCTCGAGGACGCCGGCGGCATCCGCGAGGCCCTGCGCTACGCCGGCGCCCGCCCCGACATCATCGCCGTGCTCCTCGTCTCGCTCCTGGTCTCGGGCTTCACGTTCAACTTCGCGCTCACCCTCTCGATGCTCGCCCGCACCGAGTTCGAGACCGGCGCCGACTCCTACGGCCTGCTGCTGACCGCGCTCGCGGTCGGCGCGCTCGCCGGGTCGCTCGCCTCCGGGCGCCGCTCCGGCCGCCCGACCCTGAACACGATGCTGCTGTCCTCCGCGCTCCTGGGCGTCGGCACCATGCTCGTCGGCTTCGCCCCGAGCCTATGGGCCGCGATGGCGCTCCTGGCGCCCACCGGGTTCGCGATGGTCTACTACGCCCAGGCCGCGAACCAGCGCGTCCAGATGGGCGTGCGCGCCGACTACCGCGGCCGCGTCCTGAGCCTGTACATGCTCGTCTTCCTCGGCTCCACCGCGGTGTTCGCGCCCGTGGTCGGCTGGGTCATGGAGGAGTTCGGGGCCCGCTCGGGCCTGTGGCTCGGCGGCGTCGTCGCCATGGCGACCCCCGCGGTCCTCGCGCTCGCCAAGCGGTCGCAGCTGCGCCGCCGCGGCGCCACCGCCATCACCGGCAAGGCCATGCCGTAGTGGCGGGCGCGGCCTAGGCTGGGAAGCCTCCACAAGGGCCGCCGGTCTATATCGGTGAATACCAAAGGGTGAACCGCCGGGAATGGCACGTTCGCTGGCACTGCCCGACTTCTCCGCAATCGCCCCGAACCTCCTGCGGCTCTGGCGCCTCACGAGTGCACAGGCGCGTTACTTCCGCGAAATTACTGTCCCGTCCAATGGGATTTCACTGAATGAACGCCTGAGGTTGCTGCGAGGATAGGCACATCGTGACAGCCCTCGACCACGCCGCGTCGACACACCATTCGCCGCAGGCGCGGGTCACCGATCCCGAGTAGAGCCCCTGGAGGGAATCCAGTGAGTGCCTCCGCCATTGCGACCGTACCGGTCGCACCCCAGGTACGGACCGAGCGCCTGTTCGCGGCGCTCCCGCTTCCCGACAATGCCGTCGCCGATCTCGCCGAAGTCGTCTCCGACCTCAACATCGCGCGGCGCGGCGCCCCGAGCCGCCCCGGCGCCGCGGGCCGCAGGCCCGGGACCGGCCGGCTCGTCCGCTCGGAGAACTGGCACCTCACGCTCGCCTTCCTCGGCGAGGTCCCCGAATCGCGCTGCGCCGAGACCGCCGAGGTCATCGCCGCCGCCGCCCGCGAGGCCGCACCGATGCGGCTGTGCGTCTCGGGCGGCGGGCGCTTCGGACGCGGCCGCTACTCGGTGGTCTACGCCGGACTCGACGGCGACGTCGCGCCCCTCGTCGACCTCGTCCACCGCATCCGCGCCGGGCTCCTCGCCGGGAACCTCCCCGTCGACCAGAAGCAGTACCGCCCGCACGTGACCCTCGCCCGCCCCGGCGACCGGGTCACCAACCAGCAGGCCGCCCAGGACCTGCTCACCCTCCGCCGCTACTACGGCCCCAGCTGGACCGCGAACGAGCTCGTCCTCTACCGCTCCGACTTCGGGAAGGGCCCCGCCGGCGTCCAGCCCAAGTACACCGCGGTCGCGTCCGCACCGCTCGGAGGCTGAACCGGACCTGCGGCAGCCCGAGGCCCCTCCCACGGCCCGGGCTGCCGCACCCCGCATGTCACACCCCTGTGTCAGGGTTTTGACCGGGGGCCCATCGGTCTGATCGCCATAGCGCCTGCCCGCGAAACGGGCCCGAAGCGGAGCCGCACCGGAATGTCGGACCCCCGTGCCAGGGTTGTTGCCGGGGGCCCAGCGCCACAAATGCCATAGCGGCTGCCCTCAAGAAACCCGCTCGCGATCTGCCCGAAAGCCCGGATCGCGCGGCCGGTGACCGGTAGAAAGAGGGCATGTCCCACAACGCTTCCGGCGCCGGGCGCCTGCGCACCGACGCGGCCTCCCCGCATGCGACCAAGTCCGGGCGCCCGCTCGCCCGCGTCTTCCTCCGCGCCGCCGGGATCACCGCGCTCGCCTGCTGGGCCGTCCTCCTCACCTGGGCGTCGTTCGGGACCGGCGCCGGCACCGGCTCCTCCGGGGTCTACATGATCATCGGCACCGTCGCCTCCGTGCTCATCGCCGCCGCGGTCATCGCCACCGCCGCCGCCCACACCGGACTGCGCATCATCATCGCCGCGCTCCTCACCGCCGTGTTCGCCGCCGCCGCCGGATGGGCCGTCTACTCCTCCATGCCCGAGGCCGGCCCCGGCCAGTTCATCACCCACCGCGCCGGCGTCGCCGCCCTCGCCTACGGCTTCGGCGTCCTCGGCGGCGGCCTCCTCGCCCTCTCCGAATTCGTCGTCGAAGGCTACGCGGGCGGGCGCACCCGCGCCCCGAAGTCCATGCGCCGCAAGGTCAGCGTGTTCGCCGTCGCCGTCGTCGTGCTCCTCGCCGCCGCCCTCGCCCCCGCCATGCAGCGCTGGGCCGAACTGGCCAACCAGGACGTCCGCGTCAACGACGCGGCCGCCGCCGAGACCGGCCTCGACGGCGTCGACGGGCTCGCCGCCCTCGCCGGCGTCGAGCGCTTCACCGACACCCCCTACGGCCTCCTGCGCACCGACCACCCCACCGACCCGACCCCGCAGGCCGTCACCATGCTCGACCCCGCCACCGGCGCCGCCGTCTGGTACCACCGCCGCTGGAACTGGCTCGCCTCCCAGACGCCCGTCCTCTCCCACGCCCAGGACCTCGTCGCCCTCACCGGCCCCCGCGCCGACAACCGCGAGGACTACCAGACCCGGATCCTGCGCACCCGCGACGGCGGCGAGGTCGCCACCGCCGACTTCGACGGCGCCCCCGGGACCCTCCTCGCCCTCGCCGACGACCGCCTCCTCTTCGCCGAGGACGGCAGCGAGGTCTTCCACGTCTACGACTTCGGCGGGGGCCTCCTGTGGGACGCCGAGATGCCGGCCGGCTGCGAAGGCACCGCCGCCCAGGTCGCCGGCGACCGCGTCGTCCTCCTCGCCGACTGCGTGCCCGCCCCCGACCGGTCCGTCGCCCGCGACACCGTCCTCGCCTTCGACCTCGACGACGGCGCCGCCGCCTGGGAGCAGGAGGTCGACACCGCCGCCGAAGTCGTCCCCGACTCCTTCCTCGTCTCCGGCGACACCGTCCTCATCGACAGCCGCATCGAGCACCGCGTCACCGACGGCCCCTTCTCCGCCCGCCGCTTCGAGCACCGGCTCATCGCCTACGGCGTCGAGGACGGCGCCGAGCGCTGGCACATGAAGGACCAGTCCTTCGGCTCCACGAACTCCTCCGCA
This sequence comes from Glycomyces dulcitolivorans, assembly GCF_003265355.1. Lineage (GTDB taxonomy): Bacteria > Actinomycetota > Actinomycetes > Mycobacteriales > Micromonosporaceae > Glycomyces > Glycomyces dulcitolivorans. Next base: position 9,876 of record NZ_QFRW01000056.1, read on the forward strand.
TGCGGCGGCACCCTCCACCTGTCGCAGCCGACCGACGCGCCCGCCGCCGGGATCGCCGCCGGAGGCGAGGCCAAGGCCGACGTCCCCGTCGCCGAGCGCCGCACCGTCCAGATCATCGAGTGCTACACCGCGAAGGACCGCGAGGGCTCCTGGCTCGGCGTCATGTCCTACGACGCCGACTCCGGCGAGCGCCTCTACAAGGGCCAGGTCCGCCTCGGCTACACGCCGCTCGACCCCGAGGTCGCCCGCGGCTGGGGCACCGTCCTGCCCGACAACCGGGCCCTGCTCGCCGCCGACCTGTCGCTCGACCCGACCCTCCCCGACTGCCGCCTCTACCAGGTCGACGGCGGCGAGGTGAAGGAGATCGCGCTCCCGGGCGCGGTCGCCGAGGAGGGCGAGACCGCCGACGTCCCCGCGAACTGGTGCCACGACGCGCAGCTCAGCGCCGCCGGCACCGGCGGGGCCGTCAGCTACGTGAACGCCGAAGGGGCGCGCGGCATCGCCGTGGTCTCTTGAGGGCAGCCGCCATGGCGATCAGGCCGCTGGGCCCCCGGCAACAACCCTGGCACGGGGGTACGACATTCCGCGCCGGTCTCAAGCGCCGGACCGAACGCCGAACTGAACGCCCGGTGCGGTCCGCCGAACGGTGCGTGACCGTGCGGTGAACGCCGGGCGAACCCCGGCAACGATCAAACGGTGTGATCGATTCCCGTTGATCCGCGCATGAGTGATGCGCGAAACTGCGGTAGTGTTTCTCGCATGTGTGGAATCGTTGGATACGTCGGCCGCCGCAGCGCCGTCGACGTCGTGCTCGACGGCCTGCGCCGTCTCGAATACCGCGGCTACGACTCCGCGGGCATCGCCCTCGTGTCGGCCGACGGCCGCATCGAGGTCGACAAGCGCGCCGGCAAGCTCGCGAACCTCGAAGCGGCCCTCGCCGAGCACCCGCTCCCCGAGTCGACCTGCGGCATCGGGCACACCCGCTGGGCCACCCACGGCGTCCCCTCCGACCGCAACGCGCACCCCCACCGCTCCGCCGACGGCCGGATCTCCCTGATCCACAACGGCATCATCGAGAACTTCGGGCAGCTGCGCGCCGAGCTCGAAGCCGACGGCATCGAGTTCCTCTCCGACACCGACACCGAGGTCGCCGCCCACCTCCTCGGCCGCGAGTACGGCGCCGACGGCGACCTCACCGCCGCCATGACCCGCGTCTGCCAGCGCCTCGAAGGCGCCTTCACGCTCCTCGCCGTGGCCGCCGACGACCCCGACACCGTCGTGGGCGCGCGCCGCAACTCCCCGCTGGTGGTCGGCCTGGGCGAGGACGAGTACTTCCTCGGCTCCGACGTGGCGGCGTTCATCGCCTACACGACCGAGGCGATCGAGCTGGGCCAGGACCAGATCGTGACGATCAACCGCGGCGGTGTCGCCGTCAGCGGCTTCGACGGGCTGCCCTCGGAGGGCAAGCCGTTCAGCGTCGACTGGGACATCGCGGCCGCCGAGAAGGGCGGCTTCGACACGTTCATGGCCAAGGAGATCCACGAGCAGCCGCAGGCCGTGGCCGACACGCTGCGCGGGCGCATCGACGAGTCGGGGCAGATCGTCCTCGACGAGGTGCGCATGTCCGACCAGGACTTCCGCGACATCGACAAGGTGTTCATCGTCGCGTGCGGGACCTCGTACCATGCCGGGCTCGTCACGAAGTACGCGATCGAGCACTGGACGCGCATCCCGTGCGAGGTGGAGCTGGCGAGCGAGTTCCGCTACCGGGACCCCGTCCTGGACCGCTCGACGCTCGTCGTCGCGATCTCGCAGTCGGGCGAGACGATGGACACGCTGATGGCGGTGCGGCACGCGAAGGACCAGAAGGCGCGGGTGCTGTCGATCTCGAACACCGTGGGGTCGACGATCCCGCGCGAGTCGGACGCGGTGCTGTACACGCGGGCCGGGATCGAGGTCGCGGTGGCGTCGACGAAGGCGTTTCTGACGCAGCTGGCGGCCTGCTACCTGGTGGGCCTGCACCTGGCGCAGGTGCGGGGCATCAAGTACGCCGACGAGGTGTCGGCGGTGCTCGACGAGCTCGTGGCGGCGCCGGGGAAGATCGCGAAGGTCATCGAGAACCTGGACCCGGTGCGGGAGATGGCGCGCGAGTGCGCGGCCAGCGGCGACCGGGTGCTGTTCATCGGCCGGCACGTGGGCTACCCGGTGGCGCTGGAGGGCGCGTTGAAGCTGAAGGAGCTGGCGTACCTGCACGCGGAGGGCTTCGCGGCGGGCGAGTTGAAGCACGGGCCGATCTCGCTGATCGAGGCGGGGACGCCGGTGATCGCGATCGTGCCGAGCCCGCGGGGCCGGTCGCTCCTGCACGACAAGATCATCTCCAACATCCAGGAGGTGAAGGCGCGCGGCGCGAAGGTGATCGCGGTGTGCGAGGAGGGCGACAAGATCACCGCCGTCCACGCCGACCTGGTGATTGAGACGCCCGCGTCGCCGACGCTGCTGGCGCCGCTTTTGACGGCGGTGCCGTTGCAGGAGTTCGCGGCCGAGCTGGCGACGGCCCTGGGCCGCGACATCGACCAGCCGCGGAACCTCGCGAAGTCCGTGACTGTGGAGTAGGTCACCGAGGAGTACGGAAACGGGCCGCCCGCGGCGTCTCCGAGATCGAGCCTTCGGCCGTCCGGGACACGCCGCGGGCGGCCGTTCGCGTTGCTCGCACAAAGGGATGACCTTCCCACATCAGTGCGTATCGGTGGATCAGCGCTGAAACCCGTGCATAGGCTCGCGGGATGAAGACACGCACCCTGATCTCGGGCGCCCTCGCGGTCACCGCCGCCGGCGCCCTCACCGTCGCGGTCACCGCGACCGCGCAGGCGCAGGAGACCGGCGACGAGGCCCTCGCGGCCGCGATCGACGCGATCCTGGCCGACCCCGCCCTGGTCGACTCGCAGGCCGGCGTCGTCGTCAAGGATGCCGCGACCGGCGAGGTCCTGTACGACCACGAGGGGAACCGGCGCGGCCTGCCCGGCTCGAACCAGAAGCTCACCACCGTCGCGGGCGCGCTCGAAGTGCTCGGCGAGGACTTCACGTTCACGACCGAGCTCCTCGGCGACCGCCCCGTCGACGGCGTCGTCGGCGGCGACCTGTACCTGCGCGGCTCGGGCGACCCGACGATGCTCCAGGAGGACTACCGGGACCTCGCCGCCGAGCTCGCCGCCCTCGGCGTCAGCCGCATCGACGGCGACCTGGTCGCCGACGACACCGCCTTCGACACCGCCCGCCACGCCGACGAGGTCGCCTGGGGCGATCTCCAGTACGCGCCCGGCGCCGAGACCTCCGCGCTCACCATCGGCTCGGGCCCCGACCACTGGGCCGGGACCGTCCGCCTCCACCCGGTCGGCGGCGCCGAGGTCGGCGACCCCGTGGTGATCACCACGGTCCCCGAGACCGACTACATGACCATCGTCAACGAGGCGGTCACCGGGACCGAGACCGACCTGGCGGTGAACCGCGACCCCAACGCGAACACCGTCCGCGTCACCGGCACCGTCAAGGCCGGGGAGACCCCCGACTACTACTCCCGGTCGGTCATCGGCGCGACCGGGCTCGTCGCCGACGTCTTCATGGACGCCCTGGCCGACAACGGCATCGAGGTCACCGGCGGCGTCCGCCTCGGTGAGGAGACCCCGCAGGACGCGGGCGGGTCCCTCGCCCTGCACGAGTCCGCCCCGCTCTCCCGGCTCGCGATCGACACCCTCAAGCCCTCGAACAACCTGTACGCGGACACCCTGTTCAAGACCGTCGGCCTCCACGCCGAGGGCGAGGGCTCGTTCAGCGCCGCCGAGGCCGGCGTGTTCGCCGCGATCGCGGAGTACGGCGTCGACACCGACACGATCCGCCAGCTCGACGGCTCGGGCATGTCCCGCCTCGACCACGTCACCCCCGACGCGGTCACCGACCTGCTCATCGGGATCCGGGACGCGCCCTGGTTCGACACCTTCCACACCGGGCTGCCGATCGCCTGCCAGGACGGCACGCTCGCGTCCCGCATGTGCGGCACCGAGGCGGCCGGGAACGTCCGCGCCAAGACCGGGACCCAGACGTCGGTCTCGGCGCTGTCGGGGTACGCGACCGACGCCGACGGGCGCGATCTGGTCTTCAGCATCGTCCTCAACGACCACCTGGCCGACTCGGTGAAGTCCTTCGAGGACCGCATCGCGGCCGCGATCGCCGGGCACGGCGCCGACTCGACCGAAGCGGAGATCACCGCGCTCGCCGACGCCGTCGAGACCGCCGGGGCCGAGGCGCAGGAGGACCTGCCGGGCGGCTGGGAGTGCTCCTGGTACGAGACGGGCACCTGCTGACCGACCGGGACGCGAGGCGGCGGGGGAATACGCCCCCGCCGCCGTCCCGGTTGCCCGCCCCGAAGGCGATATTGGACACTTGCGAGCGAAGTTCCGCAAGCCGTACGAGGCGTTTATGCTCGCGGGGTGAAGAAACGCACCCTCGTATCGAGCGCCGTGGCCCTGACCGCCGCCGGCGCCATCACCTTCGCGGGCACGGTGGTCGCGCAGGCGCAGGAGACCGGCGACGAGGCCCTCGCGGCCGCGATCGACGCGATCCTGGCCGACGCGCGCCTCACCGACTCGCAGGCCGGAGTCGTCGTCAAGGACGCCGAGACCGGCGAGACCCTCTACGACCGCAACGGCGCCAAGCGCGCCATCCCCGGCTCGAACGACAAGCTCCTCACCACCGCCGCCGCGCTCCAGGCGCTCGGCGGCGACTTCACGTACACCACCGACGTGATCGGCGACCGCCCCGTCGACGGCGTCGTCTCCGGCGACGTGTACCTGCGCGGCGAGGGCGACCCGACGGTCCTCGAAGCCGACTACGACCAGCTGGCCGCCGACCTCGCGGCCGCGGGCGTGACCACGATCGACGGCGACCTGGTCGCCGACGACACCGCGTTCGACGCGGTCCGCTCCGGCGCCGAATGGGGCTGGTCCGACCTCCAGTACACGTACGCCGCCGAGATCACCGCGCTGAACATCGCCTCCGGCGACGACTACCAGGCCGGGTCCGTGCGCGTGTTCGTCAAGCCCGGCGCCTCGGCGGGCGCGCCCGCGGTCATCACGACCGTGCCCGCGACCGACTACGTCGAGATCGTGAACACCGCGACCACCGGGACCACCACGAACGTCGTCGTCAACCGCGACCCCCACGACAACGTGATCCGCGTGAGCGGCACCGTCAAGTCGGGCACCTCCGGCACGTACGCGACCCGCGCGGTCATCGAGCCGACGCAGCTCGTCGCCGACGTCTTCGCCGACTCCCTCGCCGACGCCGGCATCACCGTCACCGGCGGCGTCCGCTTCGGCGAGACCGCCCCGCAAGGCGACGAGGTCCTCGCCTCCCACGCCTCCGCGCCCCTGTCGGAGCTGACGGTGGACGTCCTCAAGCCCTCCAACGCCTCCATGGCCGAGGCCCTGTTCAAGACCCTCGGCTACGTGAAGTCCGGCAAGGGCACCTTCGCCTCCGGCAAGGCCGCGACCTACGCCGCGCTCACCCCGTACGGGGTCGACAACGGCCCGATCCGCGTCGCCGACGGCTCCGGGATCTCCCGCCACAACATGCTGACGGCCGACGCGATCAGCGACCTGCTCGTCGGCGCCCGGAATGCGTCCTGGTTCGACACCTGGTACGACGCCCTGCCGATCGCGTGCAAGGACGGCACGCTCGCGTCCCGCATGTGCTCGACGCCCGCCGCCGACAACGTCCGCGCCAAGACCGGCTCGATGACGAGCGTCTCGGCCCTGTCGGGGTACGCGACCGACGCCGACGGCCGCGAACTGGTCTTCAGCATCGTCCTCAACGACTTCCTGTACTCCACGGTGAAGGACATCGAGGACAAGATCGCGGTCGCCGTCTCCTCCCACAGCACCGCCACGACCGAGGCCGAGATCAGCACGTTCTCCTCCGAGATCGACACGCCCGACCTCGAAGAACTCGAAGCCGAGGCCGAGGAGCTCCCCGCCGAGGGCGAGATGCCCGCGAGCCTCGAATGCTCCTGGTACGAGCCCGCCGTCTGCTAGACGGCACCTGACGAGAGGGCCCGGCAGCAGTCGCTGCCGGGCCCTCGTTCTACCTGCGGCCGTAGGTGAGACGCCGCAGCAGCACCTCGAACGGGCCGCGGACCCCGGCCCGCGCCATCCACGCCGCGAGCGCCACGGTCGCGGCCCACACCAGGACGGCGATCCCCGACGCCGCCGCGTCCCCCAGGGACGCACCGAGGTTCCCCGCGTACGGGACGAATACCAAGGTGAACGCGACAGACTGGAGCAGGTAGCAGGTCAGCGACCGCTGCCCGCACGCCGCCAGCGCCCGCGCCAGCGGACCCGCACTCCCCTCGGCGCCGCGGGCCGAACGGGCCGCGACCAGCGCCACGAGCGCCGCCAGGCCGAGTCCGGTCCCGAGGCCGGTCAGGGAGTGGAGGGTGTAGACCGCGACCGCGGCGGGCGCCTGCGGGTGCCACAGCTGCGTGTCGACGAGCATGAGCGGCAGGCCGCCGGCCACGCCGACCGCGATGCCGCCGAACGCGGTGCGCCGCAGCAGCGGCAGGTGCAGGGAGGGCTCGTCGAGGATGCGGCGGCGCGCGGCCCAGATGCCGATCGCGAAGGCGGGCACGATGTCGACGACGTAGAACGTGGGCGTCAGCACCGCCCAGGTCGCCAGGCGCATGAGTGCGGCCTCGGCCGGGTCGGCGACGAGGGTCGGGGAGGCGTTCGCGTGCCCGGCCGCCTCGGCCGAGAACCCGGCGGCGGCCACGACCAGGACGTGGAAGACCAGGACGATCCCGGCGGTGCGCAGCAGGGTGCGGTCCTTCGCGGCGAGGAGCCCGGTGAACACGAGCCCGATGAGCCCGTAGGCGGCGAGGATGTCGCCGAAGAACAGCAGGAGCGCGTGCGCGAACCCGAACGCCAGCAGCCACCACGAGCGGCGGCGCACGAGCTTCCTGGCCTGCGCCCAGTCGGCCCCGGAGGCGGTGCGGCGGTAGGCGAGTCGCGCGAGGCCGTACCCGAACAGGCCGGCGAACATCGGCAGCGCGCGGCCGTCGACGAACAGGACCTGGAGCCCGGCGACGACCCGGTCGAGGGCGGTGCCGTCCACGGCGTAGCCGCGGAAGCCGGTGGTCTCGTGCGCGAGGAACATGTGCGCGTGCGCGAGTGCGATGAACAGGAGCATCGCGCCCCTGGCCAGGTCGGGTGCGAGCGAGCGCTCGGCGACGGGGGTGCTCATAATGGCGGGCGGGGAGAGGGACATCTCGACTCCACGAGTTTTAGGTACACGGTTGTATCTAAAACGATAAGATACATGAATGTAGCTAAAACAGGGGAGCGGTGCATGCCCGAAAGCCGAACACGACGGCGCGGCCAGGACCTCCTCGACGCCGTCTACGCCGCCGCCCTCGACGAAGCCGCCGCATCCGGGCCCGGCCGACTCACCATGGACGCCATCGCCAAACGCGCCGCCACCGCCCGCACCACCCTCTACCGCCGCTGGTCCGACCCCCTCGACCTCCTCCTCGACGCCCTCGCCGCCCACCACCCCGTCGAGCAGCCGACTCCCGGCGCCGACGACCTCCGCGGCGACCTCATCGCGTCCCTGCGCCTCATGGTCGACTGGGGGTTCAGCCCCGCCGGCCGCGCCGTCATGGCCCTCCTCGCCGACCCCGCCCGCGACCCCGCCGTCGTCACCGCCCTCTTCGAACGCGTCTTCGACCGCCGCGGCGGCACCTTCACCCAGACCGTCCTGCGCCACTACGCCGACCGCGGCGCCATCGACCCCGCCCGCCTCACCCCCGTCGTCCTCGACATCGGCGAGGCCATGGTCGCCAAGCGCATCATGGACACCGGGACCGACCCCGGCGACGACTACCTCGCCGCCGTCGTCGACCAGGCCATCCTCCCCGCCGCCGGTGTGCCGCACCGCGACACGTGACACCGAACGGCCCCATCCCGTTCCGCACCGTCCACTCCCGTCACTGACCGGCCGGCGGGCAGAACACCACGCTCGCGGATGAACCCGCCCGAACAGGGGCGGGACGCCCGATCCCGTGGCACTCTTGACGGGTGATCGTCGCCGTGGGCATTGACGTCGTCGCCGTGGACCGATTCGAGCGCGTGCTCGAACGGACCCCGCACGTCGCCGAGAAGCTCTTCACCGAGGCCGAGCGAAGCGCCCCCGACGGGCGCCGCCGCCGCACCGAGTCCCTCGCCGCGCGCTTCGCCGCCAAGGAGGCCGTGGCCAAGGCCCTCGGCGCCCCCGGCGGAATGCGCTGGGCCGACTGCCAAGTGCTCTCGCTCCCTGACGGCCGCCCCTCCCTGGAGATCACCGGATCGGTGGCCGCCGTCGCCGCACAGCGTGGCGTCTCGCGCTGGCACGTCTCGCTGTCGCATGATGGCGGTATCGCGACAGCGGTGGTGATCGCGGAAACGGCCTGAGGCCGACGAGGTTCCGGAGAGGGACAGCCATGGACGGTGCATGGTCAGCAGCGGCGGTCCGCCGCGCGGAAGCCCAGTTGATGGCGAAGCTCCCGCCCGGGACCCTCATGCAGCGCGCCGCGGCCGGACTCGCCGCCGAATGCGCCGCGATCCTCAAGGCGCGCCGGTCGACCCGGACCGACCGCTCGGGCGTCTACGGCTCCACGGTGACCGTCCTGGCCGGACCCGGCGACAACGGCGGCGACGCGCTCTTCGCCGCGGCCCGCCTCGCCCGGCGCGGCGCCCGCGTCTTCGCCGTCCCCGTCATGGGCGAGCGGGTCCACCCCGTCGCCGCGGCGGCCCTCACCCGCGCCGGCGGGCGCCTCGTCGCCCAGCCGCCCCAGTACTGCGACCTGCTCCTGGACGGCGTCCTCGGCATCGGCGGCCGACCCGGGCTCCCCGGGCGCGCCATCGACCAGCTCGCCCGCATCGACGCCGACATCGTTGTGGCCGTTGACGTCCCGTCCGGGGTCGACGTCGACACCGGGGCCGTCCCCGCCAGCGCGGTCACCGCCGACGTCACCGTCGCCTTCGGCTCCCTCAAGCCCTGCCACGTGCTCGGGCGCGCCGCGCTCCTCACCGGCCGGATCGTCCTGATCGACATCGGCCTCGCGCCCCACCTCGACCCGAACCCGGCGGTGCGGGTCGCTTCGGAGTCGGACCTCGTCCAGTGGTGGCACCGGCCCGGGCCCGACGACGACAAGTACACGCGGGGCGTCGTCGGCGTCGCCGCCGGCTCCGACAAGTACCCGGGCGCGGCCGTGCTCGCCACGGGCGGGGCGCTCGCCGGGCCCGCGGGGTACGTGCGGTACGCGGGGACCGCGGGCGACTTCGTGCGCCGCGCCCACCCGGAGGTGGTGTGCACGCCGACGGTGAAGGAGGCGGGCCGGGTGCAGGCGTGGCTGGCCGGGCCCGGGTTCGGCACCGACGAGGTCGCGCTCGGCGAGCTGCGGTCGGTCCTGGTCTCCCCGGCACCCGTGGTGCTCGACGCCGATGCCTTGACGCTCATCGGCGAGTACCCGTCGGTGCTCACGCAGCGGGAGGCGCCGGTGATCCTCACCCCGCACGACCGCGAGTACGAGCGGCTCTACGGGTCCCCGCCGAGCGAGGACCGCGGCGCGGCCGCGGCCGTGCTCGCGAAGCGGCTCAACTGCACCGTGCTCCTCAAGGGCCACCACACGGTCGTCGCGGGCAGCGACGGCGCGATCTGGGCCAACCCGACCGGGCGCCCGCAGCTGGCCACCGCCGGTTCCGGGGACGTGCTCGCGGGGTTCATGGCCTCGCTCCTGGCGTCCGGCATGGACGCCATGCGCGCGGCGGTCGCGGCCGCCTACCTGCACGGCCGCGCCGGCGGCATCGCCGCGCGGCAGCACCGCACGGTCACCGCCTCCGACGTGGCCCGGGCCCTCCCCGGCGCGGTCGGCGAAGTGCTGGGAGCCGCCCGCACGTAAGCCGGGCGCTGCGGGACGTAAGCGCCTGCGGGGGTGTCGGACCCGCGAGGGAGGCTTGAATATCGGGGGGCCTCGCGACCCCCACCAACCGGGGTGCCCTCAGGGCCCGGCCGGTTCAACGATTCGAACGCGGGCCGCGGCCTGCGATGTCGCATCCTCGCGGGAGGCTTGAACATCGGGGGTGCTCGCGCCCCCGCCCATCGGCGTGCGCTCGGGGCGCTACCAGTCCTCGCCCGCGCGCTTGATGCGCGAGGGGGCCAGGCCGGTCTCGTCGAGGAGGTAGGTGCGCATGGCCTCCAGGCCGGGCGAGTAGACGTGGAGGCTCACGGCCGGGGCGGTCGAGTCGTTGCGCATGGCGTGGACGGTGCGGTCGTCGACGACCGAGACGTCTCCGGCGGCGAGCGGTTTGCGGCGCAGGCCGGGGAAGTCGCCGGGGGCGACGGTGAACTCGGTGAGGGAGCCGGAGACGACTGCGACGGCGGCCGCGGCGGGGCGGGCGACGCCGCCGTGGTCGTGGAGTTCGGTGCCCTGGCCGGGGAGCCAGGCGAGGAGCCACGCCTCGTGGTCGGGGCCGGCGAGGACGCGGCGGGCCCAGCGGCTGCCCTTGGTGAAGCGCGGGCGGAGGGTGAGGTTCGCGGCGTAGAACCCGGCGAGGGCTTCGAGGCGGTGCTCGTCGAGGCGGGCGGGTGCGGCGGGGATCACGGCATGCGTGCTCATGTGAGTGAATGGCCTTCGGTGTGTCGGAACGGTTGTCGGTGGCTGGGCGCGCCGAACCGCCGCAGGCGGGTCAGCGCTGGTGACAGCGGCGACAGGGACACGACTGGAAGGTCATAGCGGCCATCGTACCAACTCCCAGACAACTCACAGGAGCGACACACCATCGGTGGAAGGGTCGCTACGCTGCGAATTTGTCACGACCGGGGTCTACCGGACCGGAAACCCGCGCGCTAGGCTCATGTTCGGCCTCGCGGCGCCGTCGTATCGCGCCGGTGCGGGCCCACCCTCGGAGCATCCCGGTACGCATCCCGACCTCCCGAATCCCGAAGGAGCACCCTCCTCGTGAAGCAGTCGTCCGTCCGCCGCAAGTGGACCTCCGCCGCCGTGATCGCCGGCATCCTGGTCTCCTCCGCCGCGTCCGCCCCGGCCTGGGGCCAGCGCGACACCGGTGACATCAGCGACGAGCTGGAGCAGACCGACGAGGACCTGGCCGCGGTCGTCGAGGAGTACAACCAGCTCACGCAGGAGATCGACGACAACCAGCACCTCATCGAGGAGACCCAGGAGTACCTCGCCGATGCCGAGGAGAACCTGAACGCGCTGCGCGACCAGCTCTCCGCGTACATCCAGTCCACCTATGTGGACCAGGGGATCGGCGACGCGGCGATGCTGCTGGACTCGGGCTCCCCGGACGCGTTCGTCGAGCGCCTCGACCGGCTCAACTCCGCGAACCTGTACAACTTCGAGCTCATGGAGCAGTTGCGCGCGGCCTCCGAGGAGTACACGACGCAGAACGAGCTCCTGCTCGACCTCCAGGCCGACCTCGCCGAGGACCAGGCCGCGCTGGAGGCGAAGACCGACGAGCTGACCGAGCGCGTCGACGACCTCAACGAGGAGTGGCAGACCGTCGCGGGCGAGGAGGTCCCCTCGTTCAACGAGTACGACCTCCCGGCGATGACCGACGACGAGTACACCGTCGTCAAGTTCGCGCTCAACCAGCTCGGCGACCCGTACGTGTGGGGCTCGGCCGGGCCGAACAGCTGGGACTGCTCGGGCCTGATCATGGGCGCGTACGCGGAGCTGGGCATCGACCTGCCGCACAACGCCGCCGCCCAGTACGGCCAGACCGCGAGCATCAGCAAGGACGAGCTCAAGCCCGGCGACCTGGTGTTCTACAACGGCCTCGCGCACGTCGGCATGTACATCGGCAACGGCTACATCGTGCACGCCCCGAACTCCAGCACCGTGGTGAAGGTCGTCGCCCTCGACCACGGCAACTCGTACTACGGCGCCACCACGATCCTGCACTAGCGCGAAAACTTCGAAGGCCCCGCGAGCATCTCGCGGGGCCTTTTCGCTTGCGCCGGTTCGGTCCTCGGCGGCGCTCACGGGCCGTCAGATGGGGTCGCAGCGGACGACGAGGATCGCGATGTCGTCGCGGGGCGACTCGGGGGAGAACGCCTCGACGGCCTCCAGGAGGCCCGTGGCGATCTGGCGGGCGCTCTTGCCGGAGGCGCCGCGCACGGCCCGCTCGATGCGCTCGTGGCCGAACATGGCGTCGCCGTCGCGGCGCTCGGTGACGCCGTCGGTGAAGAACACGAGGGCGTCGCCGATGTCGAGGCGGACCTCCTCGGGGTTGACCTTCACGTCGGGGAACAGGCCCACGGCGGTGCCCTCACGGCCGACCCACTCGATGCCGCCCTCGGCGCGCAGCAGCAGCGGGCGCTCGTGCCCGGACAGGCACAGGGTCGCGTTCACCGAGCCGTCGCTCCCGCGGTCGAGCAGGGCCGAGGCGATCGTGGCGTACCGCAGGTCGCCGGGCTGCTCCAGGAGCGTCGCGTTGAGCAGTTCGAGGGCGCGCGGGAGCGGGCGGCCGTCGCGGGCCATGACCCGCAGGACGTCCCGGACGACGCCGGTGACGGCCGCGGCCTGGGCGCCCTTGCCGCACACGTCGCCGATCGCGACCCACAGGCGGTGGTCGGGCAGCTCGGTCGCGTCGTAGAAGTCGCCGCCGACCTCGGTGCCCGCCACGGGGCCCGGCCCGGACCCGGGCAGGCGCCGCGCGGTCGCGGGCAGGTACTCGGCGGCGAAGGAGATGCCGGTGACGTCCGGGAGCGACCCGGGCATGAGCGCGGCCTGGAGCTCGTGGGCGACGGCCTGGCGCTCGGCGTGGATGCGGGCGTTGTCGAGTGCGAGCGCGGACCGCTTCGCGAGGTCGGCGACGACCGCGCGCTCCTCCGAGGAGTGGTTGCGCTCGGCGTGGCGGCCGACGGTGAGGACGCCGATGGTCGCGCCCCGCGCCGACAGCGGGACGGCGATGCCGTCGAGGCCGCGCGGCACCGGCAGCTCCATGCCCGTCCACCCGTCGGAGGTGAGCGCGGCCGACAGCGGCGGCGCGGCGTCTTCGAGGCGGCGGCGCAGGTGCTCCAGCTCGGCCTCCTCGACGTGCGTCATGGCGGCGAGGCGCAGGCCCGCGCCGTCGCCGGTGAGGTGCACGGCGGCCCAGCGGCCCAGCTGCGGGACGATGAGCTGCGGGATGAGCGCCACGGTCAGGTGCTCTTCGAGGGAGTGCGCGAGGAGTTCACCGGCCTCGGCGAGGTAGGTGAGCCAGCCGGAGCGGCGCTGCTCGTCGGTGCGCATCCGGTCGATCTGGACGGCCAGGGCCACGCGCTCGGCGACGAGCTCGGCCAGGGGCCGCCAGGACGGCTTCGGCTCCCCGGCGAGGAGGAGTCGGCCGTTCGCGGGTGCGGTGAGCGGCAGGGGGACCGTGACCGAGACGGCCGCGACGTCGCCGAACTTCGCGATGATCTGCGTGCCGGTGCCGTCGCCGCCGTCGTACTCGATGGCGCCGCCCTCGGCGGCGGTCGCGTCGTGGCAGCGGGCGAGGAGCTCGGTGACGATCTGGTCGACCGGCAGCCGCGACTGGAGCGCGGGGGCCACGGTGAGCAGCGCGGCGAGTTGGTTCAGGTCCGGCGCGGACTCGCCCTCCCCGGCGTCGGGGAGCGGGCGCGGCGCGGGCGGCTTGTCGGGGTCGCGGTCGATGCGGAACCAGATCGACTTGCCGGTGGCGTCGTGGGTGGTCCCCCACGAGGACGCGAAGCGGTCCACCAGGAGCAGGCCGCGGCCGCCCTCGGCGGTGACCTCCGGCATGGCGGTGTCGAGCGGGTCGATCCCGCCGGACCGGTAGTCGGTGACGGTGACGCGCACGCCGATCGGGTCGGCGGCGACGGTGAGGTTGATGTCGGTCCCGGCGTGGACGACGCCGTTGGTCGCCAGTTCGGTGGTGAGCAGCAGGGTCTCGTCGAGCAGCTCGGTGAGCCCGGCCTCGGCGAGGACCGCGCGGACGGCGGCGCGGGCTGCGGCGGGGGAGCGGTCGTCGGCCGGCAGCCGCAGCCGCCGGGCCGCCCTCTCGGGGTACGTCACCGGGCCAGTCTATGCCCGCACCGCCCGGCCCTGCTGCACCCGCTCGGGCCCGTCTAC
>NZ_QFRW01000057.1:0-53658 GCF_003265355.1 Glycomyces dulcitolivorans
GCCCCCGCGCCCGCCGCCGGGGTCTGCTCCCCGCCCGCCGGAGACGCCCGCGCCGCCACCGAATGGGCCGCGCGCTGCGCCGCCCAAGGCGTCGCCGTCGGCTGCTTCCGACCCCCGTCCACCCCCGACCACCGCTCCCGCCTGCGCATCACCGTCAACACCGGCGTCCCCGCGGCCGACTTCGCGCACGCCCTCGACACCGTCCTGGAGGCACGACCGTGATCCCCTTCGAAGGCCCGGTCCTGGTGACCGGCACCGACACCGGCGTCGGCAAGACCGTCACCACCGCCGGCCTCGCCGCGGCCCTCATGCGGCAGGGCCGCAGCGTCGACGTCGTCAAGATCGCCCAGACCGGCGACGATGACGACGCCGCCGAGGTCACGCGCCTCTCCGGCGCCCCCGCCCGCGCCCTCGCCTCCTACCCGGACCCCTTGGCGCCCTACGCGGCCGCCCGCCGCAGCGGCCTGCCGCTGCTCAAACTCGCCGACGTCGCCGACACCGTCCTCGACTCGCCCGCCGAAGTCGTCCTCCTCGAAGGCGCCGGCGGCCTCCTCGTCCAGCTCGGCGAGGACGGATGGACCGCCCGCGACCTCGCCGTCGAACTCGGCTGCCCCGCCGTCGTGGTCGCCCGCGCCGGCCTCGGCACCCTCAACCACACCTCGCTCACTCTCGAAGCCCTCGCCCGCCGCGGCATCGACGCCGCCGTCGTCATCGGCGCCTGGCCCCTCGACCCCGGCCTCGCCGAATACGAGAACCTCACCGACCTCCCCGGAGAGCGCCTCGGCTGGATCCCCGACGGCGCCGCGAACCTCGACCCCGAGGTCTTCCGCCTCACCGCCGCCGAATGGTTCGCCCTCCCCGACCCCGGCCCGCAACCCTGATCCAGCGGCCGGATTGCCTGGCTTCCCAGGTATGTCGCACTTATAGGCTAAAGTCGTGTGGTGTTCTTGCGTTACCGGTTTCGGGTGTATCCGACGGCGCCGCAGCGAGTCTCACTCGCGCGGGCCTTCGGCTCCGCCCGGGTCGTCTACAACGACGCCGTTGCCGCAAGGAGGCACGCCCACGCGGAAGGTCTGGCATACCCCACCACAGCGGCCTTGTCCAAGCAGCTCATCACCGAGGCCAAGCGCACTGCTGAACGTTCCTGGCTGGGCGAGGTTTCGGCAGTGGTATTGCAGCAGGCACTGGTCGACTGCGACAAGGCCTACAAGTACTTCTTCGCCTCGTTGAAGGGGAGACGGCCTGGCCCTCGCATGGGGCCGCCACGATTCAAACGCCGCTCCGGTACGCAATCCATCCGGTTCACCAGCAATGCCCGCTTCTCCGTGCTCGACAACGCTCGCCTGCGGCTGCCGAAAGTCGGGGACCTCCGTATCGCATGGTCACGCGAACTGCCTGCAACACCATCTTCGGTCACGATCATCAAGACCTCGACCGGCAAGTACTACGCCAGTTTCGTCGTCGCAGTCGATAGCGGCGAGGGTCTGCTCGAACCTCTCG
Source organism: Glycomyces dulcitolivorans (assembly GCF_003265355.1). Lineage (GTDB taxonomy): Bacteria > Actinomycetota > Actinomycetes > Mycobacteriales > Micromonosporaceae > Glycomyces > Glycomyces dulcitolivorans. Next base: position 1,501 of record NZ_QFRW01000057.1, read on the forward strand.
ACGACCCGGATGCGGAGACCGGCATCGACCTCGGACTCAAGGACTTCGCGGTTCTGCGGGGCGGGAAGGTGATCGCGAATCCGAGGTTCTTCCGCCGTCTTGAGAAGAAGCTCCGAAAGGCGCAGCGTGGACTCTCGCGGAAGATGAAGGGCTCGGCCAACCGGGCGAAAGCCCGGATCAAGGTCGCGAAGATCCACGAGAAGATCAAACACACCCGAGCTGATTGGATCGACAAACAGGTGTCGGCAATCGTCCGCGAGAACCAAGCGGTGTATGTCGAAGACCTGTTCGTCAGAGGGCTCGGTCGGGGCCGCGTCGCCAAGTCGGTCCATGATGCCGCTTTCGGGATGTTCCTGGCCCGCCTGGAGTCGAAGGCAAAGCGGGCGGGTCGAACCTTCGCCAAGGTGGATCGGTTCTTCCCGTCGACCAGGCTGTGCTCCGCGTGTGGGGCTCTGACCGGCCCCCGGGGGCTCGAGGGACTCCAGGCCCGCAAGTGGGAATGCGGATGTGGCGCGAACCATGACCGGGATCAGAACGCCGAGATCAACATCCGCCGCGAGGGCCAGCGCCTCGCGGCGCTCGCCGCGGGGCTCGCGGAGAGATAAAACGCCTGCGGAGGGCTGGTAAGTCTCGGGGAGACCCGAGCGCGGCCCGATGAAACAGGAACCCACCCGTAGTCGGAACGCGTCAGCGGACCGCAAGCCGGGAGTCGCCGCCTCTCAAGGCTGCGAGGAAGTCAAATTTGGCAGCGATCTGGTCTGATTCAGGCCATATCAACGCGATGCGGGCGCCCCTACCCCCGGTGCCCGCATCGCCTCGGGCAGGCCCTTCGCGGCCGCGAACCGCGGCACCGCGAACTCCAGGAGCCAGTCCAGGCCCCAGTCGATCCCCGACGCCGTCACGGGACGGAACTCGGCCCGCATCCGCAGCCCGTCGTCGCCGTCCCCGGTGTGCGGGACCGTGTGCTCCCACGCCTCCCGCGGGTCGTCGGTGGACATCCACGAGTACGTGTTGACCTGGAAGTCGTACTTGACCCAGTCCACCCGCATCAGCTTGCTGCCCAGGGCCTCCCCGAACACGAGGTCGCGCACGCCGGTCTCCTCGACCGCCTCGCGCATCGCCGTCTCGCCGGGCGTCTCGCCCGGCCGCGCCCCGCCCCCGGGGACCTGCACCCCGTCCTCCGGACGGTCCAGGTGGAGCATCACCAGGACCTCGATCCCGGGCCCCTCGGGCCGATGTCGCAGGACGTACGCGGTGCCGCGCTGGCGGAACTCCAGGAACTTCTCAGACATCCCGACAGTCTGGCAAGCGCATGCACCCCAACGCAACGGGTTAGCCCCGCAGCCGCACCGGCTTCAAGAGCCCCGCCGCACCGGCTTCAACGGCGCAGCCGCACCACCAGCGGACCCGGCATGCGGAACGAAAGATTCCGATCGCTGACCGGCGCCGTCACCGTCTCGCAGCGGGGGAGGAGCGGCGCGAGCTCGGCCACCACCACCTCCGCCTCCAGGCGCGACAGCTGACTGCCCAGGCACCGGTGCGCGCCCGCCCCGAACGCCAGGTGACGCCGGGACCCGCGCTGGCCCGGGACCATCGCCGCCGGGCACTCGGCCACGCCCTCGTCGGCGCCCGCCGCCGCCAGCCACACCAGGACCGAGTCGCCCGCGTGCACCGGGACGCCGTCGAGTTCGGTGTCGCGCAAGGCGACCCGCCGCCACGACGTGATCGGCGGCAGCAGCCGCAGCCCCTCCTCGACGATCGCGGCCGACTCGAAACCCAGCAACGTCGGCTCCTCCACGAGGCGGTGCAGCAGGAGCGTGAGGAACTGCGAGGTCGTCTCCTGGCCCGCGACCAGCAGGAAGAACAGCGCCGCCGTCGCCGCGTCCTCCCCGTACTCCTCGAACAGCTCCCTAGTCGCGCCGGCCGACTCGGCGGCCCAACCGCGCAGCAGCGCATGGAAGGGCCCGACCGTCTCGGCGAGCTCGCGCTGGCGTTCAGGCGTCGGGTCGCCCCAGAACAGCTCCAGGGCCGCGCGGCTGAACCGCTTGACCTCGGCCGTCGCGGACACGTCCAGATCCAAGAGGCGCGCCAGCGCGGCCAGCGGGATCTCCGAGGACACCGCCGCGTCGAGGTCGACCGCCTCGCCCGCGCGCAGCCGGAACGCAACGCCCGCAGCGGCTCTGCGGGCGAGGCCGGTGAGCCACGGGCGCAGCGCGGCCACCCGGGCGGGCGCGAAGACCTCGCCGTAGCGTTCGCGGATGGGCCCGTGCGTGCCGGTGTCGTTGTTGGCCAAGGTGGCCGGGAGCCGGAACCGGTGGGCGGCGAGTTCGCGCAGCGGACCGGTGGGGATGGGGACGACCGCGTCGAGGGCGTTCGCGGCCGAGAACCGCTCGCGGTCGGCGAGGACCTCGCGGGCGAGGCGGTGGGAGGCGACCACGACCTGCCCGCCGTGCCGGAACGCCGGGGCGGCGGGGCGCGGATGTTTCCACAGCTCGAAGAGCACGGGCGCAGCCTACCTCCCCCGAAAGTACGAGCCCCGCTCACGGTAATCTGCTCTCAGTCTTTCGGCGCATATCACCCCGGCCGGCCCGGCCGGTCGAGCGGCGCCGGCGACGCCGTCCGGCACAAGAGCAATGCCCACAGAAGGAGAAAGTTCCCTTGCAGGAGTACTCCTCCCAGGCCGCGTACGACCGCGGCGAGGCCGTCTGCGTGATCGGCGCCGGGGCGTCGGGCCTCATCGCCGTCAAGAACCTCCGCGAGAACGGCTTCGAAGTGGACTGCTACGAGCGGGACACCGTCCTCGGCGGCCTCTGGAACCCCCAGAACCAGCACAGCCCGCTCTACCCGAACACGCACCTGGTCACCTCCCGGTCCCAGACCGAGATCCCCGACTTCCCGATGCCCGACGACTGGCCCGACTACCCGTCCGCGTCCCAGATGCTCACTTACCTGACCGCGTACGCCAAGCACTTCGGGCTCTCCGAGCACATCTGGTACGGCTCGGAGATCTCCGCGATCGAACCGGTCGAGGGCTCCCGCTTCGAGGTCGTCGTCAAGCCCGCCGCCGGGAACGCCGCCCGGCGCCTGCGCTACGCCGCGGTCATCGTCGCCACCGGCCACCACTGGTCCCCGAACCTGCCGTCCTACCCGGGCCTCGACCAGTTCCGCGGCTCGGTCCTCCACTCCTCGCAGCTGAAGGACCCGTCCCGCCTGCGCGGCAAGCACGTCCTGGTCATCGGCGGCGGCAACTCCGGCGCCGACATCGCGTGCGAGGCGGCCGTGAACGCCGCCAGCTGCGTCCACTCCGTGCGCCGCGGCTCCTGGCACCTGCCTAAGTACCTCGGCGGCGAGCCCGCGGACTACGCCCTCGCGCGGCTCGGCTCGCGCCCGAAGTTCCTGCGCCGCTTCCTGACCGACCGCCTCCTCAAGGGCCCCGCGAGCCTCGCCGCCCGCATGGGCGTCGCCGCCGAGGGCCGGCCCTCCGCGGAGGAGCCGGTGCGCAACGGCCGCTACATGGAGCACGTCGGCGACGGCTCCATCCAGCGCCGCGGCGAGGTCGCCCGCTTCGACGGCTTCGACGTCTCGTTCGCCGACGGCGCCGAGATGCGCCCCGACCTGGTCGTCCTCGCCACCGGCTACCGCCCCAAGTTCACGTCCGTCGAACCGCGCCTGCTCGGCATCGAGGGCGACTCGCCCTACCCGAAGCTGTACGCGCGCATGTTCTCCCCGCGCATGGAGACCCTCGCCGTCGCAGGGCTCGTCGAGCCCGGCGTCGGCGTCCTCCCCATCGTCCACTGGCAGACCCACGCCATCGCCCACTGGCTCCTGGTGCGCAAGAGCGACCCCGAGCGCGCCGCGAACTTCCGCGTCCAGGTGCGCAGCGAGTCCGAGCAGGACACCGCCCGGCCCGCGGGGTCGTCGCCGCGCCACCAGCTCGCCGTGGACGCCGAGGTGTACCTCGCCAGCCTCGGCCGCATCATCGACACCCTCGAACAGGAGCCCGCCAAATGAGCCTCGCCGCCTGGGTCCGGCGCGCCCGCACCCCCGCTCCCGCCCCCGTCAAGCGCGAGTACGCGTTCTTCGAGCCCGCCGACCTCTTCGACCTTGACATCAAGGACGACCCCGAGGCCAGCCCGGTCCTGTGCTGCACCGGCGACCCCGCCGGGGCTTCGGCCTTCAACGCCTTGTGGCTCAAGCGCATCGCCACCTCCGGCCGGTACGCGGCCGCGGTGAGCGTGCGCGGCCAGGGCAACACGCCCGCCGCCGAGGGCGGCCTGGAGGCCCGCGCCCACGACCTCGTGCAGGCCGCGGTCAACGTCCCCCGCCAAGCGGTCCTCATCGGCCACAAGGAGGGCGCGGCCTGGGCCGCGCTCGCCGCGGGCCGCTACCCGGCCGCGGCGCTCGTCCTCGTGTCCCCCGAGAAGGTCCCGAAGCAGCCCCCGACCCCCGTCGGAGGACCCCCGGTCCTCATCGTCGTCGCCGAGTCCGAGACCCAGTCGAAAGAGGCCCAGACCGCCGCCGACGCCTACGGCATCACGCCCCTGACCTTCGCCGGCTCCCGCGACGACGTCTTCAAAGGCGCCGGCGCCGAAGGACTCCTCGACGCGATCCTCTCCTGGCTCGCCAGCAAGAAGGACTGACCCCGGCGCACACCGAGTGCCTCAGGGCGGCTGGGGAAGGCCCCCCGGTTTCAACGCTACCGGGGGAAAGCTGAAGCGGACCTGAAGCGCCGCGTCAGACGACGGCGCCGTCGTCCTCGTCGGCGTCCTTGTCCGGGCGCAGGCGGCTGATGAGCAGCCACACGCCGATCAGGAAGCCGCAGAAGCCGACCAGTCGGCCCGGGCTCGTGCCCAGCGGCGCGATGCCCGGATTCACCAGCAGCGCCAGGCCCGCGATGATGAGCAGCACCCCGCCCACCGCGGGCAGGGACGGCCACGGCACCGGCGGCGGGTCCGGAGGATCGTAGTCGTCCTCCTCGTCGTCGGGCAGCTCCGCGTCCCACAGCTCCAGCAGGCCCGGCTCCTCGTCGGCCACCGGCTGCGGCGGCGTGACCGCCTCCGCCGGGACCTCCTCGGCCTCCATCGCCCGCGTCAGCGACGGGTCCTCAAGACCCTTCACCAGCTCCTGGAACCGCCGGTCCACGTCCTCGGGCAGGAGCTCGCCCTCGCGGCCGTCCTCCTGCTCGCTGCGCTCAGGCTCCTCGCCCCGCTCAGTCATGGACGCTCCGCGCCTTCGCGAGCTGCCGCTCCATGAACTCCGCGCTCCCCGCGAAGATCGTCTCCGCGTCGTAGTCGAGCGTCGCCACATGGAAGCTCCGCGGCAGCACCGACGCCTCCACGTCCTTCGACCGCACCCCCGCGCGCACCACCGCGGTGTTCCGCGGGTTCACCACGTGGTCCTGCGCGCTCGTGAAGATCCGCAGCGGCACCGTCACGCGCGCCAGCTCCGGCCGCGTCACCTTCCACAGCTGCCGCAGCGACACGTACGCCGCCACCGGGGTCCGGTCGGTCGTCTTCTCCCGCACGTCGGGCTTGTTCAGGTCCGAGCCGATCGACGCCACGCTCGGCATCACGTACTTGATCAGCGGCGCCAGGAACCCCTGCGGCTTCGAGTCGAAGATCGCCGGATTCACCAGCACCAGCCCCGCCAGGTCCCCGCCGCGCAGCTCGGCCAGCCGCAGCGTCAGCGACCCGCCCATCGACAGGCCGCCCGCGAACACCGGGCGCCCCAGCGCCAGCGCCTCGTCGAGCGCCTCCTCCAGCCGGCCGTACCACTGCCGCCAGTTCGACTTCGCCAGCACCTGCCACGTCTCGCCGTGGCCCGGCAGCAGCGGCGCGACCACGTTGAAGCCCGCGTCCCGCAGGTACTCGCCCCACGGCCGCATCGACGCCGGGTCCGAGGTGAACCCGTGGCACAGCAGCATCGTGGCCTTGGCGTCAGGACCGAGGTCGAACGTGAACTCCTCGGAATCGATCGACACGTCGCCTCCCGGATCGCTGAATGACGGGCGCCGGACCGGCCCGGCCGGGTCGCGGCACACGGGCCGCGGCCGGGAGGTCCCTTTTCGCGCTGCGTGCCCATTCTCGCACGCGCCCGCCCCGCACTGCCACCGCTGAGGGCCCGCCGGTCCGCGCTCCGGCCCGGAGGCCGTCCGCTGGATTGACCGCTGCCGATACGCTTGGACGCGTGATCATGTGGTGGTTGTTGAAGGCGACATTGGGGTCGCTGCTGTGGGTGGTCTACCGCCCGAAGGTGGAAGGGCTCGAACACGTGCCCGAGGACGGTCCGGCGATCCTCGCCTCGAACCACCTCGCCGTCACCGACTCGTTCTTCATGCCCCTGGTCGTCAAGCGCCGGGTCACCTTCATCGCGAAGGAGGAGTACTTCACCGGCACCGGCTTCAAGGGCTGGTTCGTGCGCGCCTTCATGAACGCCGTCGGCGCCATCCCGGTCGACCGCGCCGGAGGCGACGCCGCCAACGTCTCCCTCGACACCGGCAAGCGCGTCCTCTCCGAAGGCCGCCTGTTCGGCATCTACCCCGAGGGCACCCGCTCGCCCGACGGGCGCCTCTACCGCGGCAAGACCGGTGTCGCCCGCCTCGCCCTCCAGACCGGCTCCCCGGTCGTGCCCGTCGCCATGCTCAACACCGGCGAGCTCCAGCCCATCGGGCGCCGCATCCCCCGCATCGGCCGCGTCCGCATCAAGTTCGGGCCCCCGCACGACTTCAACCGCTACCGGGACCTCGTGGGCGACCGCTTCATCGAGCGCGCCGTCACCGACGAGGTCATGGACGCCCTGCGCGAACTCTCCGGCCAGGACTACGTCGACGAGTACGCCGCGAAGGTCAAAGAACGCGGACAGAAGGGGTAGCCCCCCGGCCCGCGCCGCACCTTACTTCCTCACGTTCTACTCGGGCCCACCGAAACCAGCTCGTCGCCGCAGCGCCGGCAGGTCCACCACCACGATCTTGCGGCCCTCCGTCCGCAGCCAGCCCCGGTTCGCGAAGATCCCTATCGCCTGGTTCACGCTCTGGCGCGACCCGCCCGCCATCTCCGCCAGCTGCGTCTGGTTCAGCTCGATCGTCGTCATCGGCGACGAATGCTGCTCCGCCAAGCGCACCAGCGTCTTCGCCACCCGGCCCGGCAGGTCCAGGAACACGTGGTCCGAGGACTGCTCCGTCAACCGCCGCACGATCATGCCCATCGACCGCAGCACCGCGTCGAGCATCTTCGGGTTCCCGTGCACCAGCTCCAGGAACGACGACCGCGCCAGCGCCAGCGCCGACGTGTCCTCCAGCGCCTCCGCGCTGGCCGACCGCGGCGAGCCGTCCAGGAGCGACACCTCGCCGAGCACCTCGGGCGCGCGTGCGACGTGGAGCATCGCCCGCTCGCCGGTGGCGGCGGTCCTGAAGACGCTGACGGCCCCGGAGCGGATCATGATGAGCGACTCACCGGGCTCCCCTTCGAAGAACAGCAGGTGCCCACGCCGGTAGTGGCGCTGTACCGCCACCCCTGCGATCTGCCGCCTGGCCTGCGGGTCGAGGCCGGCGAACATGGCGACGCCTGCAAGCGGGTCTTCAGATGGGCTGACACCCATAGTTCTCCCCCTTCGGTGGGTCCCGGGTCCGCGGGTTCCCTCCGATGATCGCTGTCTTTTCCGTCGTTGTACAGGGCCCGGTGTCGGAAACTTCACGCTCCGTTGGGTCGTGTGTCCAGACGGTGCACTTGTCGCTCGGCCGAGCGTACGATCGAGTCTACGTGCTTTCGCGTCTATTGTCCGGTATCGCGATTCTCATGTGCAGATTGCGAGGTCAGATTCCGGCTGCCTGATCGTATGGCGTAGCGTCGACTCCAGCCCGGCGACATACGGGCGGGTCCCGATTCGGGCCGAACAGACCGCCCGTGATCATACGAAAGGCCGATGCGTGGCGTACCGCTACTTCTACGACACCGAGTTCATCGAGGACGGTCGCACGATCGACCTGGTCTCGATCGCCGTCGTCGACGAGCGAGGCCGCGAGTACTACGCCGTGTCGACCGAGTTCGACCCCTCCCGGGCCATCGACTGGGTGCGGCGCAACGTCCTCGACAAGCTCCCGGCCCCCTCCAGCCAGCTGTGGAAGGACCGGGCGACGATCCGCGACGAGCTGTACGAGTTCCTCGTGGAGCCCGTCCGGCGCAAGACCGGCAGCCACCCGGGGGAGCGCGTGGAGCTGTGGGCGTGGATCGGCGCGTACGACCACGTCGTGCTCGCGCAGCTGTGGGGCACGATGCCCGAGCTGCCGCGGGCGCTGCCGCGCATGACCAAGGACCTGCGCCAGCGCTGGGAGGACCTGGGCCGCCCCGAGCTGCCGGTGACGCCCGACGCGGACATGCACGACGCCCTGACCGACGCGAAGCTCAACCTCGCCCGCTGGAAGACCCTCGAAGCCGCACGCGGCGACCGCGCGGGCGTGCTCGACTCGCACCACTGATCCCGTTCGCGCGTCCCGTCCGCTGGTCGCGCCCCTGAACCCCTGGTCGCCGCTCCCGGGCTCCGATATATGGTGGGCGGTGTTTCGGCAATGAGGCCGCCCAGTTAACAGTCCTCACTTCTAGGGAGTTAGACGCATGCGCATTGGCGTGCTCACCGGCGGCGGCGACTGCCCCGGTCTCAACGCGGTCATCCGAGCCGCTGTCCGCAAGGGCACCAAGGAATACGGCCACGAGTTCGTGGGCTTCCGCTACGGCTGGAGGGGCCCGATCGAGGGCATCACCCAGGAGCTGAACTGGGACGTGGTCGAGAACATCCTCGACCAGGGCGGCACCATCCTCCACTCCTCGCGCACCAACCCCTACAAGATCGAGGGCGGCGTCGAGGCCATCAAGAAGAACATGGCGGACCTGGGCGTGGACGCGCTCATCGCCATCGGCGGCGAGGACACCCTGGGCGTGGCCACGAAGCTGACCGCCGACGGCGTCAACTGCGTGGGCGTGCCGAAGACGATCGACAACGACCTGTCGGGCACGGACTACACGTTCGGCTTCGACACGGCCGTGAACATCGCCACCGAGGCCATCGACCGCCTGTGGACGACCGCCGACTCGCACGACCGCTGCATCGTCGTGGAGATCATGGGCCGCCACGCCGGCTGGATGACGCTGCACGCGGGCATCGCCGGCGGCGCGAACGTGGTCCTCATCCCCGAGGTCGCGTTCGACATCGAGAAGGTCGCGAACTTCGTCAAGGAGCGCAAGGAGGCCGGCAAGGCCACCATCGTCGCGGTCTCCGAGGGCGCGCACGCCCAGGAGGGCATGGTCCTCAAGGACGGCGAGGTCGACGCGTTCGGCCACGTCAAGCTCGGCGGCGTCGGCGACTGGGTCGCGGCCCAGATCAAGGAGCGCGCGGAGATCGAGACCCGCGCGATCATCCTCGGCCACCTCCAGCGCGGCGGCACCCCCACCGCGTTCGACCGGGTCCTCGCGACCCGCCTGGGCCTTGAGGCCGCCGACGCGGTCGACGAGGGCGACTTCGGCAAGATGATGGCGCTCCAGGGCACCAACGTCGTGCGCATCCCGATCCACGAGGGCACCGACGTGCTCAAGACCGTCCCGGTCGAGCGCTACGCCGACGCCGAGGTCTTCTTCGGCGTGTAGCGCACGCCGAAGGCCCGTCCAGACCCCTGGGGTGGGCCCCCGATTTCAACGCTACGGGGGAGTTCCTGAAGGGGAGCTGAAGGCGGGCCGGCCGCAAAGCACTGCGATTGCGCAACCACGGGCACGCCCGGTCGTTAGACCGGGTGTGCCCGTGGCTTATGCAGAGGCTGATCCTCTAGAGACCGACCCTTCGCATGTGGAAATCGGCGAGATCCCGCATCTCGCCGATTTCACGTATCACAAGACCCTCGTGGACGTCGACTTCGACGGCGTCCCGGTGGCGGGTCTCGACGCCGACTTCTACCGGCGCCCGGTCGGGGACCGGCTGCTCAGCGTCGGCGTGTACCGGTTCGGCGGGGCCGAGACCCACCGGGCCTGGGGCTGGGTCGGCGAGGCGCACTGCTCGTGGCACGCCTACCGGGACCCCGGCACGGGCGGTTTCGACGGCCCCTTCGCGGGCTGCCCGCTGCTGCGGGTGCTCCGCGAGGGCGACCGGGCCCGCGGGTTCGAGCTGGGCTCGGGGAGCCCTGCAAGGCGGTACCTCGTCGATCCGGATCATGTTGTGGCGGGCGCGGTCACCGCGCGCCCGGTCGGGCCGGTCCCTGCCGGGTCCGGCTCAGTCGCCTTCCGCGACCCGGGTCTCCGCCTGGGCGCTCTCCAGACGGGTGGCCCGTCGCGTGTAGACGATCGCCGCGGCCGTGATCGCGAGCCCGAGGAACAGGCCGCTGCCGGCGAACAGGGCCGAGGCCCCCGGTGAGAACCCGAGGATCGCCACCGGCACCTGCACGATGCCGATCAGCCCCACCAGCAGCCACTTGCTCCGGCCCCGCCCCCACAGCAGCGCCGTCCAGACGGGCGCGACCACGATGGCGAGGGTCGCGATGTCGAGCGCCCAGTGCAGGACCGGGTTGTGGACCCGGTCGTGCTGGAACGCCATCGCCGGGCTCGACACCGCCAGGATCATGGCGGCGACGGTCGCCACGAAGGCAAGACGACGTGTCATTCGTGACCTCCTTTGCGTGCGGAGTCTTAACGCTACGTGCAGTAGTCGCCCATGTCTGTCGGGTATCCGCCACTAGCCGGACCCGGATCGAACGGTCATCTGGCACGAATCGGGGGAGGCGCGGCGGGCCCGGCCGCCATACAGTGCTCGTGAATCGACGGTGGGAGGAACCTGTGGTGGGTCAGGCGGGCCATGGCGGCCTTGATTGGGCGGGCCTCGTGCTCGACCGCGGCCTCGACGCGGCCGCGGAGCGCGAAGCGCGCGCGGCGGTCGCAGGCTGGCAGCAGTTCGCACGCCGCTACCGGCTCGACTTCCGGGCCGAACTCGAACCCGAGGACCGCGGCGGCGAACCGGACGAGGTACTGAGCGCCCTTGGGGCCCTTGGCTTCCCGGTCGCACAGGTCCGCGGCTGGACCCGCGGGGCCTGGGACGGACGCGACAGCTTCGGCTTCTGCGCCGTCGACGCCACCGCGGCCGGATCCCGCTACCACCTGCGCTTCACCGCGACGCGGCTGCGCCGCGACCGCCCCGACGTCGTCCAGCACCGCCTCCTCGACGGCGACTCCACGATGGCCGCCGCCTGGCACCCCCAGCGGCACCGCTACGCCGTCGTCACCCTCGCCGAACCCCCGCGCCCCCAAGTGCGCCACCGCGGCCGCCTCGGCCAGGCCGTCGACCGCTTCTTCCGCACCGCACCCCGCCGCCTCCACACCCCCGACCCCCGCTTCGCCGAAGCCCTCGCCACCGAAGCCGAGACCGCGGGCCTCGACCTCTTCCGCTGGTCCTGGGCCGCCAAAGGCGGCTGGCTCACCGCCTGGCGCTCCGACACCACCGACGGCGACGACCACCACAAGCGCGCCCGCTTCATGGACTTCCTACCCGCGCTGGCGGACTGCATCGAGCGCACCGAGACCGCATGACCCCGCAGCCGACGACCGCCTTCAGCTCCGCTTCAGGTTCGGCCCGCTAGCGTTGAAATCGGGGGCCCACCCCACGACCCCGATCGGCTCTCGCCGTGCCCACTTCAGCTCCGCTTAAGGTTCGGCGAGCTAGCTTCGAATCCGGGGGCCCTTCCCCAGCGTCGAGCCGAGGCTGCCGTGTGCCCGGCGTGGCATCGCGCTTCAGCTCCGCTTCAGGTTCCCCTGTGTAGCTTGGAAAACCGGGGGCCTTCCCCGAGCCCTCCGACGGCCTTCGGCATGCACGCGAACGGCCGACCGCCCCTTCGGGCGGTCGGCCGTTCGCGTTGCGTCGCTTGCTTACGGGTGGGTCTTGGACAGTTCCGCCGCTTCGACCGTGTGGCGCAGCAGGAGTGCCGTCGTCACCGGGCCGACCCCGCCGGGGACCGGCGTCAGGCGCCCTGCGATCTCGGAGACCGCCGCGTAGTCGACGTCGCCGACCAGGCCGCCGTCTTCGGTCGGGTTGGTGCCCACGTCGATCACCGTCGCGCCCGGCTTGACGAAGTCCGCGCCGATCATGCCCGCGCGGCCGACCGCCGCCACCAGGATGTCGGCCTCGCGGCACACGCCCGCGAGGTCCTTCGTCTTCGAGTGGCACACCGTCACCGTCGCCGACTCGTTGAGCAGCAGCAGCGCCGCGGGCTTGCCGACCACCGTGGACCGGCCGACCACCACGGCCCGCGCACCCGAGAGCGTCAGGTCCTCGCGCTTGAGCAGCTCCAAGACCGCCGCCGCCGTCGCCGGCGCCCACGTGCGGCGCCCCTGCGCCAGGCGGCCCAGGCCCTCGGAGTTCGCGCCGTCGATGTCCTTGAACGGGCTGATGTACCAGCCCACCTCCGCCAGCGTCACCCCTTCGGGCAGCGGCGTCTGGCAGATGATCCCGTGCACGTCCGGATCCGCCGACAGCTCCTGGAGCTTCGCGATGATCTCGCCCTTGCCCGGCTCGTCCAACTGCTCGATGCGGCAGTCGACGCCCTCCTTCTCGGCGGCCTTCTTGATCGACCGCACGTACCAGGCCGTGCCCTCGTCGTCCGTCGGCACGACCACTGCAAGAGTCGGAACGGTCCCGTTCTCGCGCAGCTTCGCCGCCGCGGCCGAAACCTCGGCCCGGATCTCCTTGGCGACCGCGCGCCCGTCGATATCGCTCATGCCCGGATCCGCTTCGCCACCGCGTGCATGATCGCCTCGGCCTGCACCTTCGCCTGGAGCGCCTCGTTGAGCGCCCCCGCGAGCCGCTCGCGCTCGGCCGGGTCCTTGATCGACACCAGGTTGATGTCCACGTTCAAAGCCGCCGACTCCAGCGCCGACTTCGCCGCCGACGCCGCCACCGCCACGTCCGACAGCACGTTCGGGTTCGAGCCCTCCAGGACCCGCCCCGACAGTTTGATGACCTCCGCCGACACCTGCGCCACCGCCAGCGGCACCGCCGCCGCGTCGACCAGGCCCGACTGGATCGCCGCCGTCCGCGCCGCCTTCTCCTCATCCGAGGACTTCGGCAGTTTGTAGGCCGCGATCACACCCGAGAACGCCTCCGCGTCGTCCTCCGCCAACTGGAGCGCCTCCAGCCGCAGCCGCTCGGCCTCGGCCAGGACCTCCCGCATCACCGCCTCGTGCTCCGCGAACTTCGGCTTCCCGATCGTCAGGTTGCACACCATCGAGACCAGGGCCGCGCCCATGGCCGCGTTCACCCCCGCCGCGGCGCCCCCGCCGGGCGCCGGCTTGTCCGACGCCAGGTCGGACAGCCACTCTTCAATCGTCGTCTTGCGCACCCGACCAGCCTAGACGCGCCACCAAAGGTGGGATGTCTCCGCGCGGCCCAGTGTGTCGCGCCGCCCGCCGCGGCTCAATCCATGGGATTGCCAAATCGGCGTCGCCGCCCCCCGCGGCGCCCGCGTACGATATCGGCGTGAACCGCCAATGGCATGACCTGCGAAACCCCGGCCTCGTCCCCGTCGTCGCGGACGAGGACGAAGCCGAGCGCTACCAGCTGGACGCCTGGCGGGACCTGCCCCGAGAGCAGGTTCCCCCGTGGCCCGACTACGCCGAGGTCGAAGACGTCGCCGGCGTCCTCGCCGGCGTCCCGCCGATCGTCGCGCCCTACGAGGTCGAGCACCTGCGCTCCCTCCTCGCCGACGTCTGCGAAGGCCGCGCCTTCCTCATGCAGGGCGGCGACTGCGCCGAGACCTTCATCGACAACACCGAGCACCACGTGCTCGCCAACATGCGCACGCTCCTCCAGATGGCGGTCGTGCTCACCTACGGCGCCTCGCTGCCGGTCGTCAAGGTCGGCCGCGTCGCCGGCCAGTACTCCAAGCCGCGCTCGGCCGCCACCGACTCGCTCGGACTGCCCGTCTACCGCGGCGACATGTTCAACTCGCTCGAAGCGACCGAAGAGGCCCGCGTCGTCGACCCGCAGCGCATGATCCGCGCCTACGCGAACTCCGCCGCCACCATGAACATGCTCCGCGCCTACCTGCGCGGCGGCCTCGCCGACCTCATGGCCGTCCACGACTGGAACAAGGACTTCGTCCGCACCTCCCCGGCCGGCGAGCGCTACGAGGCCATCGGCCGCGAGATCGACCGCGCCGTCCGCTTCATGGCCGCCTGCGGCGTCGAGGACGACAACCTCCACACCGCCGAGGTCTTCGCGTCCCACGAGATGCTCGCCATCGAATACGACCGCGCCCTCACCCGCATCTACGACGGCAAGGCGTACGCCCTCTCCGGCCACATGGTCTGGAACGGCGAGCGCACCCGCCAGCTCGACGGCGCCCACATCGACTTCCTCTCGCGCATCGCCAACCCGGTCGGCTGCAAGATCGGCCCGACCGCCACGCCCGAATGGGTCGTCGAGATGTGCCAGAAGCTCAACCCGGACAACCTCCCCGGGAAGCTCGTCATCATCACCCGCATGGGGCACAAGAACGTCCGCACCCTCCTCCCGCCGATCGTCGAGAAGGTCGAAGCCGCCGGGTGCAAGGTCGTGTGGCAGTGCGACCCCATGCACGGCAACACCTACGAGGCCGCCTCCGGGTACAAGACCCGCGCGTTCGACCAGGTCGTCGACGAGGTCCTCGGCTTCTTCGAGGTCCACCGCCGCATCGGGTCCCACCCCGGCGGCATCCACATCGAACTCACCGGCGAAGACGTCACCGAATGCGTCGGCGGCGCCCAGGAGATCCGCGACGACCAGCTCTCCGACCGCTACGAGACCGCCTGCGACCCGCGCCTGAACACCCAGCAGTCGCTCGAACTGGCCTTCCTCGTCGCAGAGATGCTGCGCCACTAACCCATAGAGTGGTGTGCATGAGTGCACACGACGTGTTCCTGCTCGGCGGAGTGTTCCCCGGTACCGCACCGGCGGCGACGCTCCGCCGAGTCGTCTCCTATGCGCGCCAAGCGGAAACAGCAGGTCTCGACGGCGTCTGGACCGCCGAGCACCACTTCATCGAATACGGCGCCAGCCCCTCCGCGACCCTCATGGCCGCCCACCTGCTCGCCGCCACCGCGAACATCCAGGTCGGCACCGCCGTCGCCGTCCTCTCCAACCGCCACCCCGTGGCCCTCGGAGAGGAGGCCGCGACCCTCGACGCCCTGGCCCCCGGGCGCTTCCGCCTCGGCGTCGGCCGCGGCGGCCCCTGGATCGACCTCGACGTCTTCGCCACCGGCCTCGAACGGTACGAACGCGGCTTCGACGAAGGCCTGCGGCTCCTCGCGCGCTGGCTCTCCGGCGACCACGAGGTCGCCCACACGGGTGAATTCTTCGACGTGCTCCCCGTGCGGCCCATGCCCCCCGGCACCGGCGCGCCCATCTGGGTCGCCGCCACCGGCGAGGGCACCGCGCGCCTCGCCGGGCGGCTCGGACTGCCGCTCATCCTCGGGATGCACGCTCCAGATGAAGAGCACTGCTCTCTGATCGGAGCATGGCGCGCCGAAGCCGAGGCCGCCGGGCACGACCCCGACGTCGCCGAGCACTGCTCGACCCACCTCGCCCAGGTCGCCGACACGCCCGCCGCGGCCGACCGGCTCCGGGCGTCCCTCACCGAGCTGCTCACCCGCGGGGTCGGCCAGTACGTGTCCCTCAAGCCCGGCCGCGCGCAGCGCGACCACGCGGCCTACGTCGACTGGATGAGCGAGCGGCACGCCGTCGGCACCGCCTCGCATGTGGCCGAACGGCTCGCGGCCTCCGCGGAGGCCACCGGCGTCGCCCGCCAGCTCCTCCTCGTGGAGGGCCTCGGCGACCCCGAGGCCGTGCGTGACAACATCGCCGCGCTCGGGCAGGCCCTCAGTACGGCCGGAACTGCGGCGTCTGCGGCGGCAGGCCCCTGAGCGGATCGCGGCCCTTCTGGCGGAACCACTGGTTCGCCGAGCCGGTGAACAGGCACAGAAGCGTCACGAGCGGGAACGACAGCCCCAGCAGCGTCCAGATCAGCCGCGACCCGTCGACCGCGGCGCCGGCCTCGTCGCCCGCCTGGAAGCCCGTGTACAGGCCCAGGAACCCGGTCACGACGGACGCCAGCATGATCAGGATCGTCAGCACCTGCGCCCAGCGCCGGCCCGCCCCGATCTTCACCGCCAGGATGCCGTAGAGGATCACGACCAGGACCGTCGCGACGACGACCACGACCACGAGCGCCGCGAAGTCCTCGATGCCCTCGGTGAGGTCCTGGTCGAACGCGAAGTCGCTGAAGTCGACCGAGGTCCAGAACACGCTGACCAGTCCCGTCCCCGCCCCGCAGCAGATCAGGAACGAGAACTGGAGCCACATCATCACCTGCGCGGCGGTGACGGTCCCGGGCTTGCGGTGCAGCAGCTCCGGCGGCAGGGGCGTGGAGGGCGGGGTCAGCATGGGCGGGTCCTTACCAGTGGGCGGTCCCCGAATTCTAGGGCTCGGGGGCCACCGGGTCGGGGCCGGTGAACCAGCGGTCGGCTTCTGCGGTGCGGAGGTTGACCACGGTCATCGTCTGGAGGGCGAACCAGGGGAGGGCGGTGGCGAAGGTGATCCAGGGGACCGGGGACTCGAAGGAGACGGCGACCGCGCCGGCGGCGAGGACGAGGGAGGCGATCGTGGCGGCCGTGCGGGCCCCGGGGAAGCCGTCGGCGATCATCAGGGTGAGCAGGCCCGCGCCCATGCCGAGGGCGGGGACGCCGACCACGAGGAGGAGCAGGGCGAGGTCGGTGCCCGCCGCGCTGATCATGAGCGCGCCGAACGGGTGGGGGACGAGCGCGGACAGCAGCAGGCCGCCGCCCACGAAGTAGGCGAACTGGAGCCACAGCCCGGTCTGGGCGAGGCGGATCGAGCGCGGCTTGTCCCGGCGTTCCCTTGGTGGGGTCATGGGCCAAGTGTCGCTCGAAAGGGCCGTCAGCGGGGAATCGCGGTGCGAAGGGCCTCGAAGACCGTCTCGTCCTGGAACTCGTAGCCCATCGCTTCGAGCTTCCGCGGTTTGATGTTCGAGCCGCGGAGCATCTCCACAGCCGCCTCGCCCGCGACGATCTTCACGGCCCACCCCGGGATGATCCACGGGGCCGGGCGGTGGAGGGCCGCACCGAGGGCCTTCGCGAAGTCCTTGTTGCGCACGGCGTTCGGGCCGACCATGTTGACCGGGCCGGCGACGTCGCCTTCGATGATCAGTTTGGCCGCGGCGGTCCAGTCGCGCAGGGACATCCACGACAGGTACTGGCGCCCGTTCCCGAAGCGGCCGCCGAGGAGGAACTTCCAGGCGGGGGCGAGGCGGGCGACGAGGACACTGCCGGGGCCGAGGACGTGGCCGGTGCGCAGGTAGACGACCCGCGCGCCCGCTTCGGCTGCGGGGGCCGCGGCCTGCTCCCAGGCGAGGCAGAGCCTGCCGAGGAAGTCCGCGGCGGCCGGGAAGGTCTCGTCCACCTCGACGTCGGCGCGGTCGCCGTACCAGCCCATGGCGGAGCCGTTGACGAGCGTCGGGACGCCCGCCTGCGCCACGGCGGTGGCGAGGACGGTCGTCGGGATCACGCGCGAGGTCTTCAGGCGCTGCTTGTACGCGGCGTTCCAGCGCTGCCCGCCGATCGAGGCGCCGCACAGGTTCACCACCGCGTCGACGCCGTCCAAGATCTGCGGGTCCAGGGCCTCTTTATAAGGGTCCCAGCGGATCTCGTTCTCCTCGTCGGGCCGGTGGCGGACCAGCCGCACGATGTCGTGGCCGTCGAGGGCCTTCATCAGGGACCTGCCGAGGTAGCCGCTCGACCCGGCGATGACGATGCGCATGGCGACAGCCTATTGCCTCGGCCGCGCGTACCAGTCCTGGACTTGCGTTCGCAGGCCCGGCGCCTGGAGCTCCGCGTTCGCCTGGATCGCGGCGAGGGTCTGCGCGGCGAGGGCCCGCCGCCATTCGAGCTCGGCGGTGCGCATCGCGGTGTCGATGGCGCACGGGGCGCGGAAGACGGACGCGGGCTCGTCGGCCCAGACGCCGTGCTGCCTGATCTCGGCGCACTGGAACGCCTCGTCGGGGCCCTCGATCGCGGTGAGGACGTCCATGAGGGTGATGTCCTCCAGGCGCTTCGCGAGCCGGAACCCGCCCTTCTTGCCCGCGGTCGAGGTGAGGATGCCGGCCTTGACGAGCGGCTGGAGCTGCTTGTTGAGGTAGGCAGCGGGCAGGCCGTACCCGGCCGCGAGCCTGGCGGTGGAGACCGGCTCGCCCGTGCCCATCCAGTCGAGGAGCAGGCAGCAGTGCGCGGCCCATTCGACGCCTTCGCTGATTCGCATAATCGCGATACTAGCCCTCCTGGTTGCGGAGGGAAGTGTCCTGGAGCACCTTGGTTGACGATCCTTATCTAGACATGTAATATCTAGATATGAGTTCCGGCAGAGGCCGGAACCGAGACACGGAGGTCCACGACATGAGCACCGCCCCGAAGCCCGTCATCGCCCGCGCCGCCACCGCCGAGCGCCTCGCCCACGCCCAGGACTCGGTCATGACCCTGCTCGCCGACTCCTCCGAGACCGGCGGCGCCCTCTCGGTCCACCGCTCGATCTTCCCCAACGGCGGCGACGGCGCGCCCTCGCACTTCCACACCGCCGCGAGCGAGTCGCTGTTCGTCATCTCCGGCCGGCTCCAGGTCCTCGCCGGCGACGAGGTCGTCGTGCTGGAGGCGGGGGACTTCGTGACGATCCCGCCGGGCCTGCCGCACGCCTTCGGCGCGGTCGCCGGGCACGACGCCGACGTCCTCGCGGTCTTCACGCCCGCGGCGGACCGCTTCGACTACTACCGCCTGCTCGAACGCGTCGTCGCGGGCCAGGCCGACCCGGCCGAGATCCCGGCGTCAGGGCAGCGCTACGACAACCACTACGTCGCCAGCGACGCGTGGGTGAAGGCCCGCGCCTAAAGGCCCAGCCGCGCCAGGTCCAGGTGCCCGAAGCGGTTGCGCCACTGCACGTCCGCTTTCAACCCGGCCAGGACCGAGCGCTGGAGCGTGTTGTCCTGCGGGAGCTCGTCGACCGGGGTGTCCTCGGGCCGGCCGAACACGAAGCGCCACAGGTCGGAGCGGTTCCCGGCCGGGTCGCCTTCGCCGTCGAGCGCGAACAGGGCCGCGAACCCGGGGATGTTCGACCGCTCGGGGAGCCAGTCCCGCAGCTGCGGGTCGAGCAGCCACGACTCGCACACGAACGCGAGGTCCTCGGGCCCGGCGTACCGCTCGGGGAACACCGCGGGCAGGAACTCCAGGGCCCACTCGACCGAGTCGCGCACGGCGTCGAGGGTGAGCGGCCCGCCCTCGCCGCGGATGTGGAGCCCCGCGAACGGCTTCGGGTCGGGCCCTTCGACGGAGAACTGGAGCCGGCCGAGCTGGTACAGCGAGCCGCGCACGTGCCCGGTGAACCAGTGGGCGACGTCGAGTCCGGCGCGGCCGTAGAGGCGCCGGTTGAGCCGCAGCTTCTCGCCGAGGTCGCCGAGGAGGCGCCGCGACAGGTCCTCGTCGACGCCGTGCCCGGCGTGGAACGCGAGCATGTCGGGGACGGCCGCGAGGATCGGGAACAGGCCCGCCAAGGGGTGGTCGGCGGGCGGCTTGGGCCAGGCGAGCCACTTCTTGCCGCCCATGTCGGCGGCGATGCTCTGGTAGAGCCGGTCGGTGAGTTCGCGCGCCGCGGGGTCGAGGGCGCCGAGCGCGGCGACCGCGTCGTCGGCGTCCTCCGCGTCGGCGCCGCACCAGTCGAGGAGCAGCTCGCGGACGGCGGCGGCGTCGGGGGCCGGGTAAGCCCGCACGGCGCCTGCCTGGGGAAGGTCCTGAGTCACCGGCCTATGTCACCACGGACGGCCCCCCGGCGGCAACATCGGGTCGGTCACCCTAGTCTGGGGGCGTGCGACGGTTGCTGACGCCCCCATGGATCGTCCTCCACTGCTTCGCCGTGGTGCTGACGATCGCCTTCGGGCTGCTCGGGTGGTGGCAGCTGACCCGCGCGCAGGGCGGCAACGCCATCAGCTGGGGCTACGCCCTCGAATGGCCGCTGTTCGCGGTCTTCACGGTCGCCTTGTGGGTCAGGCAGATGCGCCTGGAGCTGCACAAGGACCGCCCCGAAGGCGAGGAGCCGCGCCGCGGCCGCCCCGAGCCGCCCCCGATGACCTCGCCGTTCGAGGCCTCCATCTTGAGCGCGCGGCAGTCACCATCCGATTCCTCCCAGGGGAGCCACGCTTGAACGCCGCTCTGAAACGCTTCCGCATCGTCGCCTGGATCGTCGGCACGTTCCTCATCATCCTCATGTTCGTCGCCATGCCGCTCAAGTACTTCGGCGGCGACGACACGCTGGTGACGGTGATCAGCCCGATCCACGGCCTCTGCTACATGGTCTACCTGGTCCTCGGCTTCCACCTCGCCCAGCAGGCGGGCTGGCGGTTCTGGCCGCAGACCGTGGGCCTCCTGCTCGGCGGGACCGTCCCGGTCGCCTCCTTCTTCGTGGAGCGCTGGGCGCACCGCCGCATCCTGGAGGAGCACCCGCAGGCCGCCGACCCGAAGGTCCGGCACGAAGAGCACGTTTAGAAGACGACGAGCAAGGGCCCGGCGGCCTCCCGCCGGGCCCTTGCTCGTTCGCCTTAAGAGGCCAGGTACGACCCGGCCTTGAACGTCTCCCAGTCGAGCGACCAGCCGGTGAAGCCGTCCCCTTGGGGCACTTCGACGCCGGTGTTCTTGACGACGACCGGGTCGCCCCAGCGCACGAAGTTGTAGACCCACTCGCCCATCTCGTCGGAGACGTTGAGGCAGCCGTGGGAGCCGTTGGAGACGCCGAGGCGGTCGGCCGCCCACGGGGCGCCGTGGATGAACTGGCCCGAGAACGTCAGGCGCATCGCCCACTTCGCCTCGGTCTCGTAGTCGAACTGCTCGGAGGAGAAGGTCGCCTCCTCCTCGCGGCTCATGATGAGCATGGTGCCGGAGAAGGACCGGGTGTCGACCCCGTCGATCTCGTCGGCGCCCAGCGAGATCGGGATGGTCTGGACGATAGTGCCGTCCAGGTACGCCCGCATCTCCTTGGTGTCGTTGTCGGCCTCCAGCAGCCGCGCCTCGGCGTCGGTGGTGAAGGCCGTCTCCTGGTCGAACTCGCCGTACTTGCCGTCGCCGAGGTCGAGGCCGCCGAGCCCGAGGCGGACCGTGACCTGCGTGTTCGGCTGCCAGTACTCCTTGGTCCGGTATTCGAGCGCGCGCCCGGTGATCCAGTGCCACGCGCCCTCCTGCTGCGGTTCGGAGGCGACGAACAGGCGCCGCTCGACCGCGGGCCGCAGGTCCTCGGCGACCTCGTGGCCGGTGAACCGGAACGCGAGGATCGCGCCCTGCCCGACCGTGGAGTCCTGGCCCGGCAGGTAGTTCTCGATGCTCACGCGGTCGCCGGGGGAGGCGATGACGGTGAACGTGGAGGTCGCGGTGGCGACCAGGCCCGCCTCGTCGGCGGCGGTCACGGTCGCGGTGTACGTGCCCTCCCATTCGAGGGGGCTGGCGGGGACCCAGGTGGTCCCGTCGGGGTGCATCGCGCCTTCGACGGCCGCGCCGGAGGCGTCGGCCAGCGCGAACTCCTGGAACTCGCCGCTCTCGACGGTCCAGGCGATCTCGGTGGCGGCGGTCGCGTCGGCGGAGCCGTCGGCGGGGGTGATGGTCACCTTCGCGGCGCTCTGGGCCTCTTCGGAGGAGCCGTCTTCCGAGATGGTCCCGTCTTCCTTCGTGCAGGCCGCGGCGAGGCCGAGGGCGGCCGCAGAGCCGGCGGCGATGAACGTGCCGCGGCGTGTCAGAGAGGATCGTCCGAAGCTCATCGCCCCACGGTACACACGCCTGGCGAGTCCGTGTCCCCTGTGAACCTGTGAGCTTGGACCGCTCGGGGTTCGTGTGGTCAGGAGCGCATGCTCAGGTGGACGTGGTTGGTGTGGTCGGAGGACGGGTCGCCGTAGGCGCCGGAGTAGGAGCGCCAGCCTTCGCCGGGGAACCAGATCTGGCGGTACCAGATGACGTACTGGACGCCGAGGGCGTCGGAGTTCTCGATGAACCAGGCCGCGAGGTTCTGGCCGTAGTCGTAGTCCTCGCCGCCGGCGTCGCCGCCGAAGCCGCCGGCTTCGGAGGAGAAGTCGCAGGCCCGGCCCTTGGGGTGCTCGCCGGAGCCGGAGGGGCGGTAGCAGGAGACGAAGCGGGTGAAGCCGGCGATCTGGGCCTGTTCGAGGGCGTGGAGGGTGCGGGGGGTGAGGCAGCCGCCGGTGGTGGGGTCGTCTTCGGTGCAGCCGCCGCTGTCGCCTTGGAAGGGGTCGGCGGCGGGGGCGTCGGAGGCGGTGGGGCCGTCGGCGGCGTCGCCGCCGTTGGCGGCGAGTTCGCGGGCGGCCTCGTCTCGGGCGTCTTCGAGTTCGTCGGCGACGTCGGCCTGTTCGGCGATGTTGTCGTCGAGGGTCTGCTGGAGGGCCTCGATCTCCTGGAGGCGCAGGACGATCTCGTTGTAGCGGTCGGCGCGCGATTCGCCGAGGAACTGGAGGAGTTCCATGGCGGCGATGGCGTCCTGGGGGTCGCCGGAGGAGAGGAGTGCGGCGGTGGACTGGAAGTCGGAGGTGGTGGAGGCGACGTACGCGAAATCGTCGAGTTCGACCTGGAGTGCGGCCTGCTCCTCGGTGGAGGAGGCGAGTTCGTTGGCGAGGTCCTCTTCCTGCTGCTCCAGGGCGGCGAGTTCGTCGCGGGCGTTGAGGTAGTCCTCGATGGCCTGGCTGAGCTCGGCGGAGGCGCCCTCCTCTTCCTCCTGCGCGTTGGACTGCGAGGCGGGGGAGACCAGGAACACGACGGCCGCGACGGCGGCGACGGGGAAGGTGAGCAGTCGCTTCGCTCCGCGGAAGGGGCGGGCGGCGCTCCTGGCGATGGTTCCGGCGTTCAAGGCGTGCGGTCCTTCGGGTGCTCGTGGCCGAGGGGGCCTTTGGTCGGGCCCCAGCCTAGAACGGGAGGATTCTTCGGCCTGAACCGGGCCAGGGGGCATAACCGCTGGTGGCCGCCGAGTCACCGGTTTGTGGCGTCGCCTACTTCAGTACCGTGCGGGGTCTCACCTGCTGATAGGATTGTTCGAAATTGAACCAGCCTCGCGGCTGGTGACGGGCGCGACGAGAGGAGGAGCGGGATGGGCGCGGGCGATTTCGAGAGCCGCTGGCTCCGACCCGACGTGAACGCCGTCTGGACCCGGTTCCTCCAGGTCACGCACCGCCTGGAGCACCAGATCGACCGGCGCCTCCAGGGCAACCACGGGATCACCCACACGCAGTACGAGATCCTGGTGCGCCTCGCCGACGGCGAGGAGCAGGCCATGCGCATGAGCGACCTGGCCGACGTCATCGTCACCGCCAAGAGCGCGGTCACCTACCAGGTCAACAAGCTCTCCGAGATGGGCCTGGTCGAGCGGCACAAGTGCGACAGCGACAACCGCGGCACCTGGGTGAAGCTGACCCCGGCCGGGCTGGAGCGCCTGGAGCAGGCGGCGCCGTGCATCCTCTCGCTCGTGCGCGAGCTGTTCCTCGACGACCTCAACTGCGACCAGTCCGCGGAGCTCGACAAGCTCCTCGGGACGTGGTCGGACAACCTCGACGAGCACGACCGCAACCCGGTCCACCGCCCCGACCACTGACCTCCAAGACCCCGTTCGGTTCCCCGGGCGGTGTACGGCCTGCGGACGGTCGGTGCCGGTGTAGGGTCAGGCCGTGCCGACCTTTCCACGTCCCCACCAGACCGTCCCGTACCGATTGGACGGCCTCGCCGACCTCCTGCCCGGAGCCGGGGACCTGGATCTGGCGGTCACCGGCGTCAGCCTCGCCGCCGCCGCTGTCGAGCCGGGCGACCTGTTCGCGGCCCTCCCCGGATCCAACCGGCACGGCGCCGAGTTCACCGCCCAGGCCGTCGAGCGCGGCGCGGTCGCGGTCCTCACCGACGCCCGCGGCGCCGAACTCGTCGGCGGCCTCCTGCCGGTCCTGACCGCCGACGATCCGCGCACGCTCACCGGCGAGGTCGCCGCCCGCGTCTGGGGCCGGCCCTCCGAGCGCCTCAACCTCATCGGCATCACCGGCACGAACGGCAAGACCTCCACCGCGTACCTCGTGGAGGCCGCCCTCGCCCACGCCGGGCGCACCACCGGCATCATCGGCACCGTCGAGACCCGCATCGCCGGGGACCGCATCGAGTCCGAGCGCACCACCCCCGAGGCCCCCGAGCTCCAGGCGCTCCTGGCGGCCGCCGTCGAGCGCGGCGTCACCGACGTGGTCATGGAGGTCTCCAGCCACGCGCTCGTCCTCGGCCGTGTCGAAGGCTGCCGCTTCAAGGCCGCCGGGTTCACCATGTTCGGCACCGACCACCTCGACTTCCACAAGGACCTCGACGACTACTTCGCGGCCAAGGCCCGCCTCTTCGACGGCCGCGCCGAGATCGAGATCCTGAACGCCGACGACGCCCGCGTCGCCACCCTCGCCGACGGCGTGAACCGCACCTTCTCCTTCCGCGACCCCACCGCCGACTACTACGCCCACGACATCGCCGGCGACGGCTTCACCCAGACGTTCCACCTCAGCGGCCCCTTCGGCAAGGGCGACGGGCGGGTCAACATGCCCGGGCGGCACAACGTCGCCAACGCCGTCCTCGCCGTCGCCCTCCTCGAAGCGGTCGGCCTCGACACCGACACCGCGCTCGCGGGCGTCGCCTCCTGCACCGGCGTGCCGGGCCGCATGGAGCTCGTCTCCGGCGATTCGCCCGTGCGCGGCGTCGTCGACTACGCCCACAAGCCCGAGGCGATCACCGCGGTCCTCGCCGCGCTCCGCGAGTCCACCCCCGGCAGAGTCATCGCGATCCTCGGCGCCGGAGGCGACCGGGACCGGTCCAAGCGCCCGCTCATGGGCGCGGCCGCCGCGGCCGCCGCCGACCTGGTCATCGTCACCGACGACAACCCGCGCACCGAGGACCCCGCACGCATCCGGGACGAGGTGGCCGCCGCCGTCCAGGGCGTGCCCTGCCGTAATATTCCGGGACGGGAGCCCGCCGTCCGGGAGGCCGCCGCCCTGGCCGCGCCCGGTGACGCCATCGCCCTGCTCGGCAAGGGCCACGAGACGTACACCGAGACCGCCGACGGCCCGGTGGCGAGCGACGACCGCGTGCTCCTGGCCCGCGCGCTCACCGACGCGGGATGGGTGAAACCGGCGCCGCACGCTGAAGCGTGATAGTCCGACAAGCATGACCTCACAACAGCAGGAGGAGTCCGCCGCGTGATCCCCATGAGCCTGGCCCAGGTCGCCGCCGTCACCGGCGGCAAGCTCAGCGAGACGGCCGACCCGCAGGCCCTCGTCACCGGCGGGGTCGAGTACGACTCCCGCAAGGCCGGGCCCGGCGGCCTCTTCCTCGCGATCCCCGGCGCCAAGGCCGACGGCCACGACTTCGCCGCCAAGGCCCACGCCCAGGGCGCGGTCGCGACCATCGCGACCCGCCCGATCGACTCGCCCGCGGTCTACGTCGACGACGCCATCGCGGCGCTCACCCTGCTCGCCAAGCACGTCGCCTCGGTCGCGAAGGCCCGCATCATCGGCGTCACCGGCTCCAACGGCAAGACCTCCACCAAGGACCTCATCGGCCAGCTGTGCGCCCGCCTGGGCCCCACGGTCGCCACCGAGGCCAACTTCAACAACGAGCTCGGCCACCCGTACACGGTCTGCCGCGTCGAACCCGACACCGAGTACCTGGTCCTCGAACTCGCCGCCCGCGGACTCGGCCACATCACGCAGCTGTGCGAGATCGCCCCGCCGACCATCGGCGTGGTCCTCAACGTCGGCATCTCCCACCTCGACGGCTTCGGGTCCATCGAGACCACCGCGAAGGCCAAGTCCGAACTGCCGCGGTTCATCGGCGCCGACGGTTCCGTCCTCCTCAACGCCGACGACCCGCGCGTCGCCGCCATGGCCGACGTGACCAGCGCTTCCGTTGCGCGGTACGGCATCCGCGAGGACGCCGAGATCCGCGCCGCCGACATCGACCCCCGCGACGGCCGCCACGCCTTCACCCTCGTCACCCCCGCCGGCGCCGCCCGCGTCGAGCTCAACCTCTGGGGCGACCACCACGTCTACAACGCGCTCGCCGCGGCCGGGGTCCTGTGGAAGCTCGGCGCGGCCCCCGACGAGATCGCCGCGGGCCTCGGCGAGGCCGGGCGCCTCTCCGAGCGCCGCATGGACGTCTTCACCCGCCCCGACGGCACCGTCGTCATCGACGACTCCTACAACGCCAACCCCGCCTCGATGGGCGCGGCCGTCCGCGCCCTCGGGCAGCTCCCGA
Source organism: Glycomyces dulcitolivorans (assembly GCF_003265355.1). Lineage (GTDB taxonomy): Bacteria > Actinomycetota > Actinomycetes > Mycobacteriales > Micromonosporaceae > Glycomyces > Glycomyces dulcitolivorans. Next base: position 27,870 of record NZ_QFRW01000057.1, read on the forward strand.
CCGGGGGCCGCCGCATCGCGGTCCTCGGACTCATGGCCGACCTCCAGGAACTCGAAGAGGAATGCCACCGGCGCCTCGGCGAGCAGGCCCGCGACGCCGGCGTCGACGAGATCATCGCCGTCGGCGACGGCACCCAACCCATCATCGACGGTGCCGACGGCGTCACCGCCACCCATGTCCCCGATCAAGCCGCGGCCATCGCGCTGCTCGAAAACCGGCTGCGCCCCGGCGACGCCGTCCTGGTGAAGGGCTCCCGCTACCGGACCTGGGACGTCGCCGACCACTTGCGCGCCAAGGAGGAAACCGACCAGTGAGAGCAGTCATCGTCGCCGCGTTCGTGGCGTTCGCGCTCACCATGGCGCTGACGCCCCTCGCGGCCAAGCTGTTCCGCCGCCTCAAGGCCGGACAGCCCATCCGCTCCGACGGACCCCAGACCCACCTCGCCAAGGCCGGCACCCCCACCATGGGCGGCGTCGTCTTCATCTTCACGACCGTGCTCGCCTACGTCTCGGGCCACCTCGTCCTCATGGCCCTGCCCGAAGCGGTCGGCGGCGTCACCTTCAACCGCCCCACCGGCTTCACCGCCACCGGCATCGTCCTCATCGGACTGTTCGTCTCCTGCGGGTTCGTCGGCTTCATCGACGACTGGCTCAAGATCCGCCGCAAGCACTCCGGCGGCATCTCCGGACGCGCCAAGGTCATCGGCCTCACCATCGCCGCCATCATCTTCGGCCTCGTCGCGGTCTACTACACCGGCTCGATCGACTCGCCCGACATCTCCGAGACCGTCGCGACCCCCTTCGTCTCGCTCTCCGGCAGCACCGGCGCCTTCAACGTCACCGAGATCGGCATGGTCGTCGTGATCGTGCTCCTGGTCAACGCCACCGCCAACGGCGTCAACCTCACCGACGGCCTCGACGGCCTCGCCACCGGCGCCTCCATGATGGCGTTCATGGCGTTCCTCATCATCGGCTTCTGGGAGTACCGCCACTGGTGCGGCGGCGCCCAGCCCGCCGACAACCTCTGCTACGACGTCCGCGACCCCCTGGAGATCGCCCTCATCGCCGGGGCCGCCGCCGGGGCCATGTTCGGCTTCCTGTGGTGGAACACCTCGCCCGCCCAGATCTTCATGGGCGACTCCGGGTCGCTCAGCCTCGGCGCGCTCATCGCCGGACTCGCCATCGCCTCCAAGACGATCCTGCTGCTGCCCATCGTCGGCGCGCTCTTCGTCATCACCACCGCCAGCGTCATGATCCAGGTGACCTCGTTCAAGCTCACCGGCAGGCGCGTGTTCCGCATGTCGCCGATCCAGCACCACTTCGAACTCGCCGGCTGGTCCGAGGTGACCATCGTCGTCCGGTTCTGGATCATCGCCGGCATCGGCGTCGCCATCGCCCTCGGCTTCTTCTTCGCCGACTTCCTGCGGATCGCGGGGTAACCGGTGGCGGCCATAGCCAGCTCCGTCCTCGTCGCGGGCGCCCGCGTCGCCGGCACCGCCTGCGCCGAGGTCCTCCTCGACCGCGGCGCCGCGGTCACCGTGTACGACCGCGACGACTCCGAACGGCTCCAGGCGCTCGCGGCCCGCGGCGCGCGGACCGCCCACGGCGACTTCGACCCCGCCCTCCTCGACGGGATCGAGCAGGTCCTCCTGTCGCCCGGCTTCGCCCCGCACCACCCGATCGCCGCGGCCGCCCGCGCGGCCGGGATCGAGACGTTCTCCGAACCCGAGCTCGCCTGGCGCCTGCGCGAAAGCGGGGCCGCGATCTGGCTGGCCGTCACCGGCACCAACGGCAAGACCACCACCACGACCATGCTCGCCGCGATGCTCAAAGCCGGGGGCCTGCGCACCGCGGCCCTCGGCAACATCGGCGTCCCGCTCGTCCAGGCCGCCAACGGCCCCTACGACGCGATCGCCGTCGAGCTCTCCAGCTACCAGCTCCACTGGTCCTCCGAGCTCGCGCCCACGGCCGGGGTCGTCCTCAACCTCGCCCCCGACCACCTCGACTGGCACGGGAGCTTCGACGCCTACGCCGAGGCCAAGGCCGCGGTGTGGCGCGGCGGGCAGGCCGTCGTCAACCTCGACGACCCCGCGGTCGTCGCCCTCGCCAAGCACACCGAAGCGCACGTCACCGGCTTCACCCTGAACCAGCCCGACCCGGGCCAGTTCGGGGTGGCCCTCGGCTACCTCGTCGACTTCACCGGCGCCGAGCCGGTGCAGATCTGCTCGGTCGACCTCGTGCGCCCCGCCGGGTGGCACAACGTCGCCAACGCGCTCGCCGCCGCCGCGCTCGCCCGTCAGGCCGGCGTCTCGCACGCCGACATCGCCGAGGCGATCCGTACCTACGTGCCTGAGCCGCACCGCAACGTGGCCTTCGCCGAACACGGCGGCGTCACCTGGGTCGACGACTCCAAGGCCACCAACCCGCACGCGGCCGCGGCCGCGCTCGCGGCCTACGACTCGGTCGTGTGGGTCGCGGGCGGCCAGCTCAAGGGCGTCGACGTCGACGGCCTCGTCGCCGACTACGCCCACAAGATGCGCGCGGCCGTCCTCATCGGACAGGACCGGGCCGAGATCGCCGAAGCGCTCGCGCGACACGCCCCCGACCTCCCCGTCGCCGTCCTCGACGGCGGCGACGATGCGGTCATGACCGACGTCGCCGCCCGCGCCGCGCAGTACGCGCGGCCGGGGGACACCGTGCTGCTGTCGCCCGCCGCGGCCTCCTACGACATGTTCCGCTCCTACGCCCACCGCGGCGACGCGTTCGCGGACGCGGTGAGGGAGCTCCTCGGGGAGGTCGACGGGTGAGAAGCGGGTTCACCGAGATGCTCCGCGGCCTCCTCGACCGGCCGCTCGCCTCGTACTACCTGCTGCTCTCCTCCGCCGGGCTCCTGCTCACCATCGGCCTGGTGATGGTCTTCTCCGCCACCATGGTCGAGTCCTACGAGGCCACCGGCAACGCGTTCGCGGTCATCCTCCAGCAGGTCATCTGGGCCGTCGTCGGCCTGATCTGCTTCTGGATCGCCCAGCGGCTCCCGGCCCGCACCTACCGGTCGGTCTCGCGCCCGCTGCTGGTGATCGCGATCCTGCTGGGCCTGTTCCTGGTCGTCATGTCGATCCGCGACAAGCAGCTGGAGGCCTCCGGGGCCGACGCCTCGGGCCTGGCCACCGACAACCTGTGGATCCACATCGGACCGGTCCAGTTCCAGCCCGCCGAGGTCGCCAAGTTCGCGCTCCTGCTGTGGGCCGCGGACTCGCTGGTGCGCCTGGGCCCGCGCATCGCGTCCTGGCGCGACCTCGCGATCCCCATGTTCCCCATCGCCGGCCTGCTGATGATCATCATCGGCTACGCCGACCTGGGGACGATGCTCATCATCGTCGCGATGTTCATCGGCCTCCTGTGGGCCTCGGGCGTGCCGTTGCGCATCCTCGGGGTGCTGTTCGGCATCGCCCTGGTCGGCTCGGCCCTCCTCATCGCGTTCGAGGGCTACCGCATGGAGCGCATCATCTCGTTCTCGCGCCCCGAGGACTTCGCCGACACCTGGGGCTACCAGGCCATCCAGGGCTACTACGCGATCGCCGACGGCGGTTGGTTCGGCCTCGGCCTCGGCGAGAGCCGCCAGAAGTGGGACTGGCTGCCCAACGGCCACAACGACTTCATCTTCGCGCTCATCGCCGAGGAGCTCGGCGTCGTCGGCTGCCTGGTGATCCTCGCGCTGTTCGCCGTCCTCGTCTACACCGGCTTCCGCATCGCGCGCCGCTCCGACGACGCGTTCCGGTCGCTCGTGGCCGCGGGCGTCACGATCTGGATCGCCGGGCAGGCGTTCATCAACATCGGCGGCGTCCTCGGCCTCATCCCCATGACCGGCGTCCCGCTCCCGTTCATCTCCGACGGCGGCACCGCACTCGTCGTGGTCCTCGCCGCGGTCGGGATGCTCGCCGGGTTCGCGCGTGCCGAACCCGACGCCGCCCAGGCGCTGCGGGCGCGCAACCCCTCCCGTCTCGTACGCTTGCTGTGGGCCCCCCTGCCGCCCGCTCCCCGCTCGGAATCCGATTCCGAGTCCCCGAGTCCCACGACCAGAAAGAAATGACGTTGGCTCAACTGCGATCGGTCGTCCTCGCCGGCGGCGGCACCGGCGGCCACATCTACCCGCTCCTGGCCTACGCCGACTGCCTGCGCCGCCACGACCCCCACGTGCGCGTCACCTGCCTCGGCACCGAGAAGGGCCTGGAGAACGAGCTCATCCCCAAGGCCGGGTACGACCTCCGCAACGTCCCCGCGCACCAGCTGCCGCGCAAGGTCAACCTCGACCTCCTCCTGACCGCGCCGCGCATGCTCAAGGCCATGAAGGCCACCCGCGACATCCTCGACGAGGTCCAGGCCGACGTCGTGGTCGGCTTCGGCGGCTACGTCGCCGTCCCCGCCTACCTCGCCGCCTGGCGCCGCAAGACCGCCATGGTCATCTTCGAGTTCAACGACCCGCCCGGGGTCGCCAACAAGATGGCCCTCAAGTTCAGCGACAACCTCGCGCTCGGCTTCCCGCACCTGCCGCAGGCCTCGCCGCTGCTCGCCGACGGCACCATCACCGGCGTCCCGCTGCGCCCGGCCATCGCGCACCTCGACCGCAACGCCATGCGGGCCCAGGCCTGCCAGTACTTCGGGCTCGACCCGCGCCGGCCCGTCCTGTTCGTGTACGGCGGCTCCCAGGGCGCGGCCTCGATCAACAACGCCGTCTCCGGTGCGGCCCAGATGCTCTCGCACCGCGGCGTCCAGGTCCTCCACATCACCGGCGCCCGCCGCGACGAGCCCATCCACATCCCCGAGGGCCTGCCCGTCCCGTACCGGACGCTCCCGTACCTCGACCGCATGGACCTCGGCTACGCCGCCGCCGACATGGTCCTGGCCCGCGGCGGCTCCATGACCGTCGCCGAGGTCTCGGCGCTCGGCATCCCGACCGTGTTCGTCCCCATGCCGTGGGGCAACAAGGAGCAGTACCGCAACGCCGGGCCGGTCGTCGCCGCCGGCGGCGCGATGTTCTGCGACGACGAGAACCTCAGCCCCGGCTGGATCGCCGAGAACCTCATCCCGGTCATCACCGACCGCAACCGCGTCCTCCAGATGTCGCAGGCCGCGGCCGCCTTCGGCTCCCGCACCGGCGACGAGGCGCTCCGCAACTACACGCTGAAGGTGGTCTCAGAGGCATGAGCGATCCCAACGACCTGACCAGCCCCATCGACGAGGGCGTCACCGCCGAGGACCTCGGGCACGTGCTCTTCATCGGCGTCGGCGGCGTCGGCATGAACGGCCTCACCCGCCTCTACGCCACCCGCGGGCTCCCCGTCTCCGGCTCCGAGCTGAAAGACTGGCCCTCGCTGCCCGAGCTGGAGCGCCACGGCGTCGTGATCCACCGCGAGCACACCGCGTCGAACCTCGACGGGATCGACACCGTGGTGCGTTCCACCGCGCACAACGACGAGCACCTCGAAGTCGCCGAGGCCCGCCGCCGCGGCATCCGCGTCTACCACCGCTCCGAGGCCCTCGCCGCCGCCATGACCGGCCGCCGCTCCGTCGTCGTCACCGGCACCCACGGCAAGACCACCACCACCGCGATCATCACGCAGATGCTCGAACACGCCGGACTCGCACCGTCCTATGTGAACGGCGGCGAGAACATCGGCGCGTTCACCGGCGCCCACGGCTCCGGCGACCTCTTCGTCGCCGAGGCCGACGAGTCCGACCGGTCCTTCCTGCGCTACCGGCCCGAGGTCGGCATCGTCACCAACATCGACGTGGACCACCTGAACACCTACGGCGACATGGAATCCCTCACCGAGGCGTTCGAGCGGTTCTGCCGCAACACCGACAAGGACGGCCTGCTCGTCCTGTGCGCCGACAACCCCGGCACCCTCGGCCTCGCCAGGAAGCTCCGCGCCGAGGGCCGCACGGTCGCCACCTACGGCTTCAGCGACGGCGCCGACGTCCAGCTCGGCGACGTCGAGTCCTCGGTCGACGGCGTCGACTACACGGTCCTCTACGAGAACCAGGTCCTCGGCCGCTTCCACCTGCCCATGCCCGGCAGGCACATCGCCCTCAACTCCACCGCCGCGGTCGCCGTCGGCCTGTACCTCGGCCTCGAACCCGAGGACATCGCCGCCGGCATCGCCGCCTTCGGAGGCGTCAAGCGCCGCTTCGAGAAGCGAGGCGAGATCGACGGTTACGCGGTCTTCGACGAGTACGCCTACCACCCGACTGCGATGACCGAGGCCGTCAAGACCCTTAAGGAGGTCGCCGGCGACGGGAACCTCGTCGTGGTCTTCCAGCCCTACCGCGTCTACCGCACCATCGCCATGCGCGACGAGATCGCCGAGGCGCTCTCCCTCGCCGACAAGGTCGTCGTCATGGAGATCTTCGGCCCCGGCGAGCCCATCCCCGAAGGCGAAGGCGGCCAGGCGCTCCTGGACGCCATTGCGCTCCCCGACTCCGACAAGGCCTTCGTCGCCGAATGGGACGACGTCCCCGCCGCCGTCAAGGCCCTCGCCGCCCGCGGCGACGTCGTGGTCACCATGGGCGCCCCGCCCGTCTCCCTCATGCCGGACGACCTCCTGCGCTGACGGACGCGAAACGGCCCGCGCCGGAAGGCGCGGGCCGCTTCGGCGAGCCTTGATTCAGTCCCAGGGCATCCCGTTGCGCCAGTAGCCCATGAAGGCCCCCGACTCCTTCGGCAGGCCCAGTTCCTTGCGGATGGTGAAGCGGAGGGTCTTGACCACGCCGGTCTCGGCCGCGATCCACACGTAGGCGCCGCCGGAGGCGGCCTCCTGCGGTGCATCCCAGATCATCTCCTCGCCGGTCTCCTCGAACTCCCCGCCCGCGGCGAAGTCCATGGCGCGGGCGGCGTCGGTGACGGCCGGGACGAGGCGGTCGCCCCACACCGCGCCCTCGCGCGGCAGCCAGTGCACCGCGACGTCCGCGGGGGCGTCCAGGTCCAGGACGTCGGCGGCGGTGGGCACTTCGACGAAGACGTGGCCGCGCGCGGTGACCGGGAGGTCCTCCAGGATCGCGGCGATCGCCGGGGTCGCGGTCTCGTCGCCCGCGATCAAGAGTTCGGCCCCTTCGGGCGCATGGAAGTCGACGCCGCCGTGCGGGCCGTCGAAGCGCGCGTCGGGGCCCAGCAGCAGGAGCTCGTCGCCGACCGCGGCGGTCTGGAGCCACCGCAGCGCCGGGCCGCAGTGCTCGTTCGCCCCGGCCTCGTGGATCACCATGTCGACGTCGACCTCGCCGAGCTCGGGCCGGACGGCCCGCACGGTGTAGGTGCGGACGCCGCACTGCTCCTGCTCGGGCAGGGCCCGCAGCTCGGAGTACCAGCGCTCCGTGCGCGGCATCTTGTCGAAGCCGCACGCCGGGGCCGGGAAGATCAGCTTGAACCGCTGGTCGAATCCGTTGTCCGCGAAGTGCGCCAGGGTCTCGCCGGCGAAGGTCACCCGGACGAACGCCGGACTGAGGCGCCGCAGCGCCCGCACCTCGGCGGGGAACAGGTCGAACGCCCTGACGGTCTGCTCTGCCGCCGCGGTCTGTGCCTGGGTCTGCGTCGCCACGCGCCGCCCCTCCTCAAGGTTTAGGTTTGCCTAACCTTAGCCGACGCCGCGGCGTGCCGCCACCGCCAAGTGGCCCGCCCGTGCCATGATCGACCCATGCGCGGCTCCGACAATCCGACCGAGCCCGGTCCCTGGCGGCTCGTCCACGTGGTGCGCCGGGGCCTTCCCAACAAGCGCCTGCGGTTCGCCGTCGTCGGCGCCCTCGCCCTGCTCCTGATCGTCTTCACGGTCCTGTGGACCGTGCCGTGGTTCGAGGTGCAGCGGATCGAGGTCGCCGGGACCGCCGTGCTCGACCCCGCCGAGGTCCAGGCGCTCGGCCAAGGGGCCCTTGGGGACCCGCTGCTCGGGGCCGACCTCGACGCGCTCGCGTCCGCGGTGGCGGCCCTCGCGCCGGTGAAATCGGTGGACGTCACCCGCTCGTGGCCGGACGCGCTCCGGGTGGACGTCACCGAGCGAAAGCCGTATATGGCCGTTCCCACCGGAGAAGAGACTTTTCTCATGGTGGACTCCGAAGGTGTGGCATTCGACGAGTCGGATTCGTCTTCCGGTACTCAGTGGATCGTCGAAATCGACGATCCGTCACCGGACGACCTCGCCACCGTCGAGACCCTCGCGGTGCTCGAATCGCTCCCCGCGAGCCTCGCCGACGAGGTCGAACACGTGGAATCGCCGTCCCCCGCGGGGGTCACCCTGTTCCTCGAAGGTGGACGGACGGTGACGTGGGGCGACGGCTCCGAAGGCGACCAGAAGGCCGAGGTGGTCGATCGATTGCTCGCGGTCGGGTACGAACATGTCGATGTCAGCGCACCAGATGCCCCCACTGTGAGTTAGCGTTAAGGGGAGCGGGTGTGCGTGCACATCCCGTTCGTCGCACCCAGGGCCGCGAAGGGGAAGGAAGGCAGCCGCGATGACACCACCGCACAACTACCTCGCCGTCATCAAAGTCGTAGGAGTCGGAGGCGGCGGCGTCAATGCTGTCAACCGGATGATCGAGGCGGGCCTCAAGGGCGTCGAGTTCATCGCCATCAACACCGACGCCCAGGCGCTCTTGATGAGCGACGCCGACGTGAAGCTCGACGTCGGCCGGGAACTGACGCGCGGCCTCGGCGCCGGCGCGAATCCCGAAGTGGGCGCGAAGGCCTGCGAAGACCACCGCGACGAGATCGAGGAGGTCCTCAAGGGAGCCGACATGGTCTTCGTGACCTGCGGTGAGGGCGGCGGCACCGGCACCGGCGGCGCCCCCGTCATCGCGAACATCGCCCGCAAGCTCGGCGCGCTCACGATCGGCGTGGTCACCCGGCCGTTCGCCTTCGAGGGCAAGCGCCGCCAGACCCAGGCCGTGTCGGGAATAGAGGATCTGCGCAACGAGTGCGACACGCTGATCGTCATCCCCAACGACCGGCTGCTCCACCTCGGCGACCGCTCCATCTCCATGATGGACGCCTTCCGCCTCGCCGACCAGGTGCTGCTCTCCGGTGTCCAGGGCATCACCGACCTGATCACCACGCCCGGCCTCATCAACCTCGACTTCGCCGACGTCAAGAGCGTCATGAGCGGCGCCGGTTCGGCGCTCATGGGCATCGGCTCGGCGCGCGGTGAGAACCGCGCGGTCGAGGCGGCGCGCGCGGCGATCGAGTCGCCTTTGCTGGAGCAGAGCATGGAGGGCGCGCGCGGCGTGCTCCTGTCGATCGCGGGCGGGTCGGACCTCGGCCTGTTCGAGATCAACGACGCGGCCGAGCTCGTCTCGGACTGCGCGCACACCGACGCGAACATCATCTTCGGCGCGGTCATCGACGACGCCCTCGGCGAAGAGGCCCGGGTGACCGTGATCGCCGCCGGCTTCGACGTGGAGGACACGGAGTTCGAACTGGCGCAGCCGACCCGGATCTCCGCCCTGCCCGAGCAGAAGCCGGAGCCGATCCGCGAGGCCAAGCCCGAACCGGAGCGCGACTCCGGCAACGGCAAGGTCCTCTTCGACGACGTCGACGTCCCCTCGTTCCTGAAAGAGGGCTTCTAGCGGCGGCGCTCCGTCGGGCCTCCCGAAGAGGACTCGGCGGAACGCCGCCCGCACGCCCCCGTACGCCACCCCACCGCCGAGGACCGCCTTGACCACAGATGCGCGCCGAACCGAGTTGCAGGACAACCTGAACCGGACGCGCGAGGCCGTCGCCGCCGCCTGCGCCGCCGCGGGCCGCACCCCCGGATCGGTCCGCCTCATCGCCGTCACCAAGACCTTCCCCGCCGCCGACGCCGCGACCCTCACCGAACTCGGCCAGGCCGACCTGGGGGAGAACCGCGACCAGGAGGCCGCCCCGAAGGCCGCCGAACTCGCCGCGCTCGGCCTGGAACCGGTGTGGCACTTCGTCGGACAGCTCCAGCGCAACAAGGCCCGCTCGGTCGCCGAGTACGCGCACTGGGTCCACTCGGTGGACCGCGCCCGGCTCGCGACCGCACTCGACGCCGCCGTCGCGGTGTCCTCCCACGGCCGCAACCTGAACGCGCTCATCCAGGTGAGCCTCGACGGCGACACCGCCCGCGGCGGAGCCACACTCGCGGAGGTCGAGGCGCTCGCCGAGCACATCGCCGCCGCGCGCTTCCTCGACCTCAAGGGCGTCATGGCCGTCGCGCCCCTCGGCTGGGAGCCCGCCAAAGCCTTTGCACTGCTCAATGAATGCTCGGAACTGGTGCGCCGGGTCGACCCGGCCGCCGTCGAGATCTCCGCGGGCATGAGCGGCGACTTCCGCGAGGCCGTGGCCTGCGGCGCCACAATGGTCAGACTCGGCAGAAACGTCCTCGGCGAACGTGAGGCGATGGCGTAAGGTATACGGCAGTAAAGGGATCTATGCCGCGGCCGTTCACTGATGAACCGCGGAAAAACACATCCGTGTAAGGAGTCGGCGCTAGGATGAGACCGCGTACCTGACTCAACAGGGGCGGCCCGAGGAGGGAGCACGATCGATGGGCGCGATGCGGAAGGCAGGCATCTGGCTCGGCCTCATCGAGGACGAGGAGGAGCGCGGCTACAACGGTTTCGAAGAGAGCGACGAGTTCGCCGAGGAGCCGGCGCCGACCCGCGTGCGCGGCTCGCAGCGGACCACCGGCCGGGTCGGCCGTCCCTCCGCTGCCGAGGAGCGCAGCCCCGTCCGCCAGCTCAACCGCGGCTCCGGTTCGGTCACCCCCCTGACGCGCGACAACCTCGCGCTCGCCGAGCCCGCCATGGTCCGGCCCGTCCCGGCCGAGGAGGAGTCCCACGCGAACTACCGCATCACGACCCTCCACCCGACCACGTACAACGAGGCGCGCACGATCGGCGAGCGCTACCGGGACGGCACGCCGGTCATCATGAACCTGTCGGAGATGGAGGAGGCCGACGCCAAGCGTCTGGTCGACTTCGCCGCGGGGCTGATCTTCGGCACCCGCGGATCGTTCGAGCGGGTGACCAACCGTGTGTTCCTCCTCTCCCCGCCCCACGTGCAGGTGACGGCGGAGGACAAGGCGAAGATCGCCGAGGGCGGGTTCTTCAACCAGTCGTGACCGGGCGGATAGACTCCGTACCGTGAACCTGGCACTCCAGCTCGTCTACTTGGCGCTCTTCGCGTTCTACCTGTTCCTACTGGCTCGCCTGGTGTGCAGCGTGGTGGTCCAGTTCTCCCGCCGCTGGGAGCCCGGCCCTCGGGCCGCGGCCCTGCTGGAGACGGTCTACAGCGTGACCGACCCTCCCCTGAAGGGGTTGAGGAAGGTGATACCCCCTCTCAGGCTTGGTACTGTATCGATTGATCTGGCGTTCCTGGCGCTGCTCCTGATCGTGTGGATCCTGATGGACTTCGTGATCGCGAGAAACATTTCTTAGCAGCTCCGGGCCGGGGTGCACGGCATGGTTATCGTGTCGAGTGCCCTTGTGCGCCAGGCGAACAGCTGAGAAGGAGTTTCGAATGCCGCTGACCCCAGCCGACGTTCACAACGTCACGTTCAAGAAACCCATGCTCGGAAAGCGCGGATACGACGAGGACGAGGTTGACGGCTTCCTCGACGAGGTCGAGCGCGAACTCGCTCGCCTCAGCGATGAGAACGGCGAACTTCGCGCCCAGCTCGACAGCCTCCGCGCCGGTGCTCCCCCCGGAGCCGCCGACCATGCCGAGATGGCCGCCGCACTCGACCGGGTGCAGCGGGAGAAGCACGCCATGGAGCAGCAGCTCCAGGAGCTCGACGGCGAGCTGCACGGGATGCACCAGGAGATGGTGGCCTCGCAGCAGCAGGCGCAGCAGCTCCAGCAGGAACTGGCCCAGCGCGGCCCCCAGCAGGACGCGTCCGCGCCCTCCGGGGCCGGCGGCGGCGAGCAGGAGGCCCTGCGCCTCCTCATGGTCGCCCAGCGCACCGCCGACGAGCACCTGGAGGACTCCCGCCGGGAGGCCGACACGCTCCTGAGCGAGGCGCAGCGCGAGGCCCAGTCGATGGTGTCCGAGGCGCAGCGCGAGTCGCAGACGATGCTGTCCCAGGCCCAGCGCGAGTCCAAGACCATGGTCACCGAGGCCCAGCGCGACGCCGACACGATGGTCACCGAGGCCCGCACGCAGGCCGAGGACCTGGTCGGCCAGGCCCGCGACAAGGCCGAGCGCATGGAGCTCGAAGCCGAGGAGGAGCGCCAGAAGGTCATCGGCCAGCTGGAGGAGTCCCGCACGTCGCTGCTCCACAACATCGAGGAGCTCAAGACCTTCGAGCGCGAGTACCGCACCCGCCTCAAGCTCTACCTCGAGAGCCAGCTCCGCGACCTGAACGGCCAGCAGGGCCGCACGCAGGACGAGGCCTTCGAGGAGGCCCAGCGCGAGTCCGGCGGCAACGAGCGGACCGGTTCCCGGTCGGCGTTCGTGATGCAGGGCGGCCGCGGCTGACCCTCCCCGCCTCCCGGGGAACGCATCCGTGCCGGGCAGGTGTCGCGCCGCGCGACATTGGCACGCCTGCGGGCATAACCTGAACGGGGATCGCCTCGTTATCCATGGGTGAGCGGGTGAGGGCGCCGGTGTTCTTCGGAACGCCAAGGCCGCCCTCACCACCTCCACCACCATGCGTTAACGACCCGCGGTCCCCTTTGGGGCCGCTCAGGACCGCGCGCGGGACCCGCTACCCGCGCGCAGGGGAGGACTCGACGTGATCGTCAGCAGCCTGCTGATCCTCGTCATTGCGGCGGTCTTGCTGGTCACTGGCATGATCACCGGAAACGACCAGTTGCTGGTCTCTTCGATCTCGGCGAGCCTCGCCGCCGGGGTCGCGCTCTACGTCGGCATCCGCGGGAGGGGCGCCAAGCGCCCTCGAATCGCCTCCCAGCGGACCGGCAGGTCGATCGCCGACGACGACACCCAGCAGTTCCGCCGGATCGGACTCGACGACACCCCGACCACCGAGCTGCCGCTCATCGAGGGCAAGGTCTTCGAGCCCACGGACTACGCCGTCGACCGCGACCCCGAGCTCCGCTTCGAGGAGCCGTCGCGCCAGGCCGCGAGCCACCGGGCCCCCGAGTCCCTGGCCGACGAGCCGACCGAGCAGCGCATGTCCAGCGTCGAGGCCGGCGGCCTCATGCGCCTGGACACCGAGGTCGCCGTCGTCGACGGACGGCCCCGCTTCCACCACTCCTCGTGCGCGCACCTCACCGGCCGCGAGCACGAGCCGCTGCCGGTCGCGGAGGCCCTGGAGCTCGGATTCACGCCGTGCGGCATGTGCGAGCCCGTCTCGCGCCTCCTCATGGCCCCTGTCGCCGGGCGGTGAACGCTGACGCTCCGTCCGGAGGCAAGTTCCCGAAGTAATTGACCTAGTTGCAGGTCTTGCGTATCCTGTGTGCTTAATTGCGCGGCAGGCCCCCGCCTCGGCGGGGCCTGGCGCGCATTGTCCTCGTCTCGACGGGGACGTCAGGAGTACGCCAACTCGGGAGCCGCGATGCCGAACACCCGACGCAGGGCTCAGCCCAGGCCCCGGCGTGCCCAGGCCCGACCGGAACCCGAGCCGACACACCCCTCCAGAGGCGCGTCATGAGCACAGCCAAGAAGACCCAGAAGTCCGCCGCGAAGAAGGCCGCCGTGAAGACGGCGGCGACGAAGAGCGCGGTCAAGCAGGCGCCCGCCAAGAAGGCCGCGGTGAAGAAGACCGCCGCGGCGACCGCAGAGACGCCGGCCAAGAAGACGGCGAAGAAAGCGGTCAAGAACGCCGTCAAGGCCGCCGCACCGGCCCCGGCGCCGGCCGCGCCGGAGGCCGACCACCAGCTGCGCACCGAGAGCGAGCAGGCCGAACTGCGGGTCGCCCTCAAGGAGCGGCTCGACGAGCTCGTCGCCGAGCAGCAGCGCTACAGCGACTCGATCGCCGTCGCCCAGCGCGAGCGCCTGAGCGACACCGCCGGGGACGACCAGATCGACTCCGGCTCCAAGACCGTCGAGCACGAGCACGAAGTGGCCGTGGCCGGGGCGATCTCCGAGCGCATCCGCCAGGTCAGCCACGCCCTCGAACGCCTCGACGAGGGCGGATACGGCTTCTGTGAGAAGTGCGGTAAACCCATCCCGGCGGCTCGGCTGGCCGCCTTCCCGTCGGCTACCCTCTGCGTCAGTTGCAAACAGCTGGAGGAGCGACGCTGAGCGAGGACACCCAGCCCGAGACCGCAGAAGGCCCCGGGCCCGACGAGACCACCCCCGAAGTCAAGCGCAGGAGGCCGGGCCTGACCCTGGCCGCCCTGCTCATAGCGGCCTTCGCGATCGGCCTGGACCAGTGGACGAAGTTCCTGGCCGAGGCCAACCTCGACCCGCAGGAGCCCGTCCGCATCCTCGGCGGCCTCGTCTACCTGAGCCTGACCTGGAACTCCGGTGCGGCCTTCAGCCTCGGCACCGGCTACACCTGGATCTTCACGATCGTCGCCTCGGCGGTCGTGGTCTTCCTGGTGTTCCTGTCGCGCCGGATCGCGTACCCCATGTGGGCGGTCGCCATCGGCCTCGTCCTCGGCGGCGCCGCCGGGAACCTCGTCGACCGCTACTTCCGCGACCCCGGCTTCGCCCACGGCCACGTCGTCGACTTCATCAGCGCCTTCAAGCCCTTCGGCGAGGCGTTCCCCATCTTCAACCTCGCCGACTCCGCCCTGTGCTGCGGCGTGGTCATCATCGTCCTGCTCGAACTCACCGGGCACGGGTTCTCGCCCGAATCCCGCAAGTCCGCCGCGGACGAGAAGGCCGCGAAGGCCGCCGGGGCCGAGGCCGCATGAGCGACGTCGCCGCCCGCCAGACCCGGTCCCTGCCGGTCCCCGAAGGCTTCGAGGGCCAGCGCATCGACCAGGTCGTCTCCCGCCTCCTCGGGCTCTCCCGCACCGTCGCGGCCGAGCTCGTCGCCGCCGGGGACGTCACCATCGACGGCGCGCCCTGCGCCACCAAGTCCGAGCGCGTCTCCGCGGGCGCCTGGCTGGAGGTCGTCCTCCCGCCGCCGCCCGAGGACGTGCGCGCCCGCATCGAGGAGCCCGTCGCGGGCCTCGACGTGGTCTTCGACGACGACGACATCGTGGTCGTCTCCAAGCCCGTCGGCGTCGCCGCCCACCCGAGCCCGGGCTGGACCGGCCCGACCGTCACCGGCGGCCTCGCCGCCGCCGGGTACCGGATCTCCAGCCACGGCCCCGACGAGCGCCAGGGCATCGTCCACCGCCTCGACGTCGGCACCTCCGGCCTCATGGTCGTCGCCAAGAGCGAGGTCGCCTATTCGGAACTCAAGCGCGCCTTCAAGGAACGCAGAGTGGCGAAGCGGTACCGGGCCGTCGCCCAAGGCCACCCCGACCCGCTCTCGGGCACCATCGACGCCCCCATCGGACGCCACCCGCGCCACGACTACAAGTGGGCCGTCGTCGCCGACGGCAAGCCCAGCGTCACCCACTACGACACGATCGAGGTCTTCCCCGGCGCGTCCCTGATGGACCTCGGCCTGGAGACCGGCCGGACCCACCAGATCCGCGTCCACTTCTCCGCGCTCGGCCACCCGCTCGCGGGCGACCTGACCTACGGCGCCGACCCCGTGATGGCCGAGAAACTGGGCCTGACCAGGCAATGGCTGCACGCGTACCGCCTCGAATTCGTGCACCCCGGCACCGGTCGGACCGTCACCTTCACGAGTGATTACCCGGACGACCTCGAAACCGCGCTGGCGCGGTTGCGAGCGGACCAATAGGAAGCCACTAGACTGGTTCCAGGTGCCCGCCGCACCGTCGGGGCGGGCGTAACGCACGCCTCACCCCCGGGCCCGAACGGCCCGCGATTCGCAACGGGCCTTGAGGAATCGTTGTGTTCTAATAGTCGCGGGTGGTAATGGTGTCCGGTCGGGACGGCGAGGGATCGCGAGCCGCTGTGCTCGTGGACCGACCACCGCATCGGTCGAGAGGAGGTCGCACGTGAACACGCCCGAACCATGGAGCAACGACCGCAACAACGACAGCTCGCGCTGGCAGAAGCTGCTCGGTCGCGGCCGCGGTCGCGCCGGAGGCGCGCAGCAGACCCCCACACCACCGCCCCGCGAGTCCTACCCGCCGTCGCCCCCGGTGGGGCCGCCGCCGGGACAGGCGCACTACTCGGTGCCGACCGCGGGCCGGCGCCCGCCGATCGCCACGCAGACCCCGCCGAGCGCCGCGCAGCTGACCCAGCCGATGCGCCCCCAGCAGGGCCTCCCGCCGCAGCCCCGGCAGCCGCAGCCGCAGCACACCGAGCCGAGCCCGGTCGCGCTCCAGCGCCTGCGCCGCGACCTGGGCCGCAGCCGCGTCATCGCGTTCATCAACCCCAAGGGCGGCGTTCACAAGACCACCGCCACCGTGCTCTCGGCCGCGGCCATGGGCACGGCCCGTTCGGGCGGCGTGATCGCCTGGGACGACAACGAGCTGCGCGGGACCCTGGGCCTGCGCGCCGGTTCGGCCCGGCACGGGCGGACCATCCGCCACCTCGTGGAGCACCTCGACCAGGTCGAGGCCGCGGGCGTGCACCTGCCCGAGCACCTCGACGAGTTCCTGCGCCACTCCTCGGACGGCTCGTTCGACGTGCTCGCGGGCGACGAGGACCCGAAGCTCCAGCGCCGCCTCGACCCGACCACGGTCCTGCGCGTGCTCGACATCCTCACCCGCACGCACAACATCGTCTGCATCGACACCGGCAACAACGTCGAGTCCCCGAACTGGCGGACCGTCGTCTCCTCGGTGGACCGGCTCGTCGTGACCACGGTGCCGCGCGAGGACGCGGCGTTCTCCGCGGACTGGATGCTCGACCACCTCGAAGAGGGCGGCTACGGGAACCTCGTCAAGAACGCGGTGACGCTTCTGTCGATGCCCACGCCGAACCCGGGCCCGCTCCTGCACGACCTCCAGCGGCACTTCTCGCAGCGCACCCGCGCCTGCGCGGTCGTCCCGTACGACCCGTCGCTGGAACCGGGCGCGAAGATCGAGTTCTCCGCGCTCCGCCCCGAGACCCGCGCCGCCTGGTTCGAGGCCGCGGCCACGATCGTCGACGGCCTGTAACCGCGTACTCCACAGCACATCCCGCCGACCTCTGAGTCAGCTGTGGCAGGATTCCAGGCGTGACCGACGAAGCGACGACCCCGGAGTCCGATTCCCGCCCCGATCCGCGAGCCGATCCGCACGTCTACGGCGGCGGGCGGCCGCGCTCGCAGCGCACCGTCGGCCGCGACCTGCTCGCCGCGGGCGTGCTCGCCGTGATCCTCACCGCGCTCGGGTTCCCGTTCGCGATGCTCTGGCAGATCGTCACCCCGCGCGTGGAGTTCATCGTCGTGGACGGCGGCTGGGTCGCCGTCGAGACCTACCCCGAGGGCTACATCGAGGGCGACCTCATGTTCGCCGGGATCGGCCTGGCCCTGGGCATCGTCGCGGCGGTCCTCGCCTGGTCGGCGATGCGCGAGCGGCGCGGCCCGATCCTGCTCCTCGGTCTGGTCATCGGCTCGATCGCGTGCCAGGTCGTGGCCTGGAAGATCGGCGCGCACGAGTGGCAGCAGTTCTGGGACGCCGTCGAGCGCGCGCCCGCCGGGGTGCACATGTGGCGCCCGCCGTCGGTCCTGTTCGTCGAACTGGACCCGGCCGCCGCCTGGGACGCGCTCAGGGTCGGCGAATTCACAGCGGCCCTCGACTCGCTCCAGCTCGGTGCGCTCGCGGTCATGGCCCTCGCCGCGACCTTCACTTACACCGTCTGCGCCGGCTGGTCACGTCGGCCCAGTCTTCGAACGGACGCTCCCGAATAGCGGTATGGCCTTTGACCTGGAAATGCGGGTGACTACGCTTGGGGCGTGCTCAGACGCATCGACCTTTCAGGAGCCGTATCCGACTACCCGGCCCGCGCCCTGCGCGAGCTGATGCCGCGCGCCGCGTTCGACGTGAACGAGGCGCTGCGGTCGGTCCAGCCGCTCATCGACGACATCGCCCACCGCGGGACCGCCGCCGTGGTCGAGATCGTCGAGCGCTTCGACGGCGTGCATCTGGAGCACCTGCGCGTCCCCGACGCCGCGATCAAGGCCGCCGTCGAGGAGCTCGACCCCGAGCTGCGCCGCGCCTACGAGACCTCGATCGCCCGGGTCCGCACCGCGCACGAGGCCCAGCGCCTCCCCGACGTCGTCACCGAGGTCGCCCCCGGCGGCACCATCACCGAGCGGTACCTGCCGGTCGGCCGCGTCGGCCTGTACGCGCCCGGCGGCCTCGCCGTGCTCGCCTCCTCGGTGATCATGAACGCCGTCCCGGCGCAGATCGCCGGCGTCGGCTCCATCGCGCTCGCCTCCCCGGCCCAGAAGACCAACGGCGGCCTGCCCGACCAGGGCATCCTCGCCGTCGCCGGGCTCCTCGGCATCGACGAGGTCTACGCCGTCGGCGGCCCCGCCGCGGTCGGCATGTTCGCGTACGGGACCGACGAGTGCGAGCCCGTCGACATGATCACCGGCCCGGGGAACATCTACGTCACCGCCGCCAAGCGCGCCGTGCGCGGCCTGGTCGGCATCGACGCCGAGGCCGGGACCACCGAGATCGCGGTCGTCGCCGACGCCGGGGCCGACCCGGTCCACGTCGCGGTCGACCTCATCAGCCAGGCCGAGCACGACCCGGCCGCCGCCTCGGTGCTCATCACCGACTCGGTCGCGCTCGCCGACGCCGTCGACGCCGAACTGGCGCGCCGCGCGCCGCAGGCCCGCCACGCCGAGCGCATCCTGACCGCGCTCGCGGGGGAGCAGTCGGGGACGATCCTCGTCGCCGACGTCGACGAGGCCGTCATGGTCGCCGACGCGTACGCCGCCGAGCACCTCGAAGTCCAGACCGCGAACGCCCGCGAGGTCGCCCTGCGCATCCGCAACGCCGGGGCGATCTTCATCGGCGCCTATTCGCCGGTGTCCCTCGGCGACTACTGCGCCGGGTCCAACCACGTGCTGCCGACCGGCGGCTGCGCCCGCCACTCGGCGGGGCTGTCGGTGCACACGTTCCTGCGCGGGGTCCACCTCATCGACTACTCGCGCGAGGCGCTGGAAGTCGTGGCCGCCGACGTCGTCAACTTCGCCAATTCGGAAGACCTTCCCTCCCACGGTGAAGCGGTGTCTGCGAGGTTCCAGCAGTGAGTGAAATCGAGAACCTGCTCCGCGCGGACCTGCGCGGGCAGTCGCCCTACGGCGCGCCGCAACTCGACGTCCCGGTCCAGTTGAACACCAACGAGAACGCGTTCGCGATCCCCGAGGACGTGGCGGCCGTGGTCGCCGAGTTCATCGGCCGCGAACTGCGCGGCCTCAACCGCTACCCGGACCGTGACGCCGTGGCTCTGCGCACGGACCTCGCGGCCTACCTCGGGCACGGGTTCACCGCCGACCACGTGTGGGCCGCCAACGGCTCCAACGAGATCCTCCAGCAGCTGCTCCAGGCCTTCGGCGGCCCCGGGCGCACCGTGCTCGGCTTCATGCCGTCGTACTCGATGCACCCGCTGCTCGCCCGCGGCACCGGCACGGCCTTTGTGGACGCCGGACGCGAGGACGGCTACACGCTCAGCCCCGCGTTCGTCGCCGCCGCGATCGCCGAGCACGACCCGGACCTGGTGTTCCTGGTGTCCCCGAACAACCCGACCGGGACCGCGCTCTCCCCGGAGGTCATCGACGCCGCCTACGCGGCCGCGCGCGGCATCGTCGTCATCGACGAGGCGTACGCCGAGTTCGCCCGCGACCCCGGCTCGACCGCCCTGGGCCGCTTGGAGGGCCGCAAGCGCCTGGTCGTGACCCGGACGCTCTCGAAGGCGTTCGCGTTCGCCGGGGCCCGCGTCGGGTACCTTGCCGCCGACCCCGAACTGGTCGAGAAGCTGCTGCTGGTGCGCTTGCCGTACCACCTGTCGAGCATCACGCAGGCCGCCGCGCGCGGCGCGCTCGCGTGCGCCGCGCAGCTCCAGGCCGAAGTGGACGAACTCAAGCACCAGCGCGACCGGATCGTGAAGAACCTGCGCGCCAAGGGACTCCCCGTCGCCGACTCCGACGCGAACTTCGTGCTCGTCGGCGGCCTCAAGGACGCCGCGGCCGTGTGGAAGGCGATCCTCGACCGGGGGGTCCTCATCCGCGACGTCGGCCTCCCCGGGCGCCTGCGCATCACCGCCGGCACCGAGGAGGAGACCGCCGCGCTCCTCGACGCCTTCGACTCCGCCATGACCGACCGCCCCGAATACTTTGCGACGCTTGCGGAGCAAACCGAGAAGCACAGCGAGGAGAGCAAGTAAGTGAGCCGCACCGCGCACATCGTCCGCACCACCGGTGAGACCAGCGTCGACGTCTACGTCGACCTCGACGGCACCGACAAGGTCGTCGACATCGCCACCGGCGTCGGCTTCTACGACCACATGCTCCACCAGCTCGGCAAGCACGGCGGGTTCGACCTGAAGATCGCCGTCAAGGGCGACCTGCACATCGACGCCCACCACACCATGGAGGACACCGCGATCGCGCTCGGCCAGGCGTTCGCCGAGGCCCTGGGCGACAAGGCCGGCGTGGTCCGCTTCGCCGACGCCTCCGTGCCGCTCGACGAGGTGCTCGCGCGCGCCGTGGTCGACCTGTCGGGCCGCCCGTACATGGTCCACGAGGAGCCCATGGACATCGCGCCGATGATCAGCACGGACTACCCGACGTCGATGACCCGGCACATCCTGGAGTCCTTCGCGTACCACGCGCGGATCTGCCTGCACGTGACCGTGCTGCGGTCCGCGAACCCGGGGCAGAAGCCGGACGCGCACCACGTGATCGAGGCCCAGTTCAAGGCCCTCGCGCGGGCGCTGAAGTACGCGACCCGCATTGACGGCACCGACATCCCGTCCACCAAGGGGGTCCTGTGACCTGGGCCGGACCGATCCTGCTCATGGCGCTCGCCGGCATCCTCGTCGGCGGCGCGGTGAGCCTGCGCCGCAACGGGAAGCTGCCCGCGGCGGTCGTCACCGGGCTCCTCGCGGTCGCCGCCTTCGGCGGCGGCCTGTACCTCGTCTACGGGTAAGGGGCGCACGATGGCCAAACCGTCTGTGGCCCTGTTCGACTACGGCTCGGGCAACCTCCGCTCCGCCTTCCGCGCCCTGGAGCGCGCCGGCGGCGACGTGACCCTCACGAGCGACCTCGACGCGGCCCGCCGCGCCGACGGCCTCGTGGTGCCCGGCGTGGGCGCCTACGCCGCGTGCATGGAGGGCGTCCTCAAGAGCGGCGTCGACGCGGTGATCCGCGAACGCGTCGCCGCCGAGGCGCCCGTGCTCGGCATCTGCGTGGGCGAGCAGGTCCTGTTCGAGGAGGGCATCGAGCACGGGGTCCGCACCCGCGGCGTCGGCGTCCTCGAAGGCCGCGTCGACCTCGTCAAGGCCGACCGCATCCCGCACATGGGCTGGAACACCGTCCTCGCCGACGAGGGCATGCGCCTGTTCGCGGGGATCGGGCCCGAGGAGCGGTTCTACTTCGTGCACTCCTACGCCGCCAAGGCGGTCCCGCCGGGCGCGAAGGCCGCGATCGCGGTCCACGGGGAGCCGTTCGTCGCCGCCGTCGAGCGCGGCGCGCTGGCGGCCACCCAGTTCCACCCCGAGAAGTCCGGCGACGCCGGGTACGCACTGCTGTCCAACTGGATCAAGGGATTGTGATGACCGAACTCCAACTGCTCCCCGCCGTCGACGTCACCGGCGGCAAGGCCGTCCAGCTCGTCCAGGGCGTGGCGGGCTCGGGCAAGCAGTACGGCGACCCGCTCGAAGCGGCCCTCGAATGGCAGCGCCAGGGCGCCGAGTGGCTGCACCTGGTCGACCTCGACGCGGCCTTCGGGCGCGGCTCGAACCACGAGCTGCTCGCGCAGGTCGCGAGCAAGGTGGACATGCAGGTGGAGCTGTCGGGCGGCATCCGCGACGACGCGACCCTCAAGCGCGCCTTGGACTCCGGGGTCCGCCGCGTCAACATCGGCACCGCCGCGCTGGAGGACCCGGAGTGGTGCGACCGGATCTGCGGCGAGTACGGCGACCGGGTCGCGATCGGCCTGGACGTCAAGGGCGACCGCCTGGCCGCGCGCGGGTGGACCCGCGAGGGCGGCGAACTCTTCGAGACCCTGGAGCGCCTGGAGCGCGCCGGGTGCGCGCGGTACGTGGTGACCGACGTGAACTCGGACGGGATGCTCTCGGGCCCCAACACCGACCTGCTGCGCCGCGTCTGCGAGGCCACCGACAAGCCGGTGATCGCCTCCGGCGGGGTGTCCTCGCTGGAGGACCTGCGGACGCTCGCGGGGCTGACGGGGATCGGCGTGGAGGGCGCGATCGTGGGAACCGCGCTGTACGAGCGTAACTTCACGGTCGCTGAGGCGTTGAACCTGTTGAAGGGTATGTAGCTCAAGGGGAGGCGCGGCATGGCTTTGGTCGAACGGGTTCCGGAGACCGGGCCGTGGGCGCAGCTCTACGGGTATTCGCGCGCCGTGGCGGTGGGCCCGCTCGTGGTCACGAGCGCGTGCACCGCCGACGTCGAGGCGCGGCCGCACCTTCAGGGCGATCCCGCCGGGCAGGCCCGCGAGGCGTTCCGGACCGCGCTCGACGCGATGGTCCACGCCGGCGCCGGCGTCTCCGACGTGGTGCGCTCCCGCCTCTACGTGACCGACCCGGCCCACGCCGACCCGGTGGGCCGGGTCCACGGCGAGTTCTTCGGCGTCGTCCTGCCGACCGCCACCGTGGTCATCGTGACCGGCCTGTTCCACCCCGGCCAGCTCGTGGCCGTGGAGCTGGAGGCCTTCCGCGCCTGGCGCGACATCGATTAGCGCCGATACTGTCGGACCCTCCGGGTAGTTTTGAGAACCGGGGGTCCCCCCGATGCCCGAAATGTGTAGACACTCCCACCCGGTGCGCGATGATTCGGGGAGTTATGCCGCCTGGCGGCTTAACGACCGTTCAGTAGACTTGGGTTCGAGCCGGACCGTGGCTCGCCCTAGTCTCGCCAAAAGTGAGGTGTCACCGTGGACGCTGAAGAGATCGCCGAAGGCCGCGAGCGCTGGGAGAAGCGCTACGCCCACGCCGCCAAGCGCGACGCCGATTTCACGACCCTCTCGGGTCTGGAGGTCGAACCCGTCTACGGTCCCCCCGAGGGAACCGAGGACCCGCGCATGGCCCGCATCGGCTGGCCCGGCGAGTTCCCCTACACCCGCGGCCTCTACCCGACCGGCTACCGTGGCCGGCAGTGGACGATCCGCCAGTTCTCCGGCTTCGGCAACGCCGAGCAGACGAACGCCCGCTACAAGATGCTCCTGGGTGCGGGCGGCGGCGGCCTGTCCGTCGCGTTCGACATGCCCACGCTCATGGGCCGCGACTCCGACGAGCCCGCGTCGCTCGGCGAGGTCGGGCACTGCGGCGTCGCGATCGACTCGACCGCCGACATGGACCGCCTCTTCGCCGGCATCGGCCTCGGCGGCGTCACCACCTCGATGACCATCTCCGGGCCCGCCGTCCCGATCTTCTGCATGTACCTCGCCGCGGCCGAGCGCCAGGGGGTCGACCTGTCGACCCTCGACGGGACGCTCCAGACCGACATCCACAAGGAGTACATCGCGCAGAAGGAGTGGCTGTTCCCGCCCGAACCGCACCTGCGGCTCATCGGCGACCTCATGGAGTACTGCGCCGCGAACATCCCGCGCTACAAGCCGCTCTCGGTGTCCGGCTACCACATCCGCGAGGCCGGTTCGACCGCCGCGCAGGAGCTCGCGTTCACCCTCGCCGACGGGTTCTCCTATGTGGAACTCGGCCTGTCGCGCGGCCTCGACGTGGACGTGTTCGCGCCCGGCCTGTCGTTCTTCTTCGACGCGCACATCGACTTCTTCGAGGAGATCGCGAAGTTCCGCGCGGCCCGCCGCATCTGGGCCCGCTGGCTGCGCGACGTCTACGGCGCCAAGACCGAACGCGCCCAGTGGCTCCGCTTCCACACCCAGACCGCCGGGGTCTCCCTGACCGCGCAGCAGCCGTACAACAACGTGGTGCGCACCGCCGTCGAGGCGCTCGCGGCCGTCATGGGCGGCACGAACTCCCTGCACACCAACGCACTCGATGAGACGCTCGCGCTCCCCACCGACCAGGCCGCCGAGATCGCCCTGCGCACCCAGGCGGTCCTGCGCGACGAGACCGGCGTGACCAACGTGGCCGACCCGCTCGGCGGCTCCTGGTACGTCGAGGCCCTCACCGACAAGATCGAGGCCGAGGCCGAAGACCTGTTCCTCCAGATCCTCGCCCTCGGCGGCGAGGCCGGCGAGGACCCCGCGGCAGTCGCCCGAGACGCTGCCGACCGCCACGAGATCGGTCCGGTCACCTCGGGCATCCTGCGCGGCATCGAGGACGGCTGGTTCAACGCCCAGATCGCCGAGGCCGCCTTCACCTACCAGCGGCAGCTCGAAGACGGCACGAAGCACATCGTCGGCGTCACCGAGCTGACGAACACCGTCACCTCCGACCTGGAGATCCTCCGCGTCTCCGGCGACGTCGAGGCTGGCCAGAACGCGCTTCTGGCCCAGCGCCGGGCCGGGCGCGACAACGCCGCCGTCGAGCGCGCGCTCGCCGACATCGTCGCGGCCGCACGGGGAACGGCGAACCTCATCGAGCCGATCCTGGAGGCCGCCCGCGCCGAGGCGACCCTCGGCGAGATCTGCGGGGCGCTCCGCGACGAGTGGGGCGAATACCGGGAGAACGCCGCTATTTGACCTGGTAAATGTAATATTCACACTTTTGCCATTGATCTCGGGCGGCCCCGGGCTTACGATGGGAGAGTCAATTACCCATATGGGGCAACATGCTTCAAACCGATGTCCATTGGGGCAGGAGGGCGATCGCATGGGAGACAAGAAGACCGACAACAAACGACAAGGTTCCGACGAATACGCGCACCTGACGCCGCTGTTCCGGGAGATGGCCTCGCTCGACGAGGACGACCCCAGACGCGCGGACGTCAGGGACGAACTCGTCACCGGGCACCTCCCGCTCGCCGAGCACATCGCGCAGCGGTTCTCGGGCAAAGGGATCGCCAAGGACGATCTGGTACAGGTCGCCTCGGTGGGGCTCATCCACGCCGTCGACCGCTTCGACCCCGAGCAGGGGACGGACTTCCTGTCGTACGCGGTGCCGACCGTCATGGGCGAGGTCCGCCGCCACTTCCGCGACTACAGCTGGCCGATGCGGGTCCCCCGGCGCCTGCAAGAACTCCGGATCTCGCTGAACCGGGCCGGCGCCGAACTCTCGCAGCGGCTCGGCCGGCCCCCGACCGACGCCGAACTGGCCGAGCACCTCGGCATCACCGAAGCCGAAGTCCTGGAAGGCCACGAGGCCCGCCAGGCGTACCGCGCGGTCTCCCTCGACGAGGCCGCGTACGGCGACGACGAGGGGCCGCGCCTGGCCGAATCGGTCGGCGAGGAGGACTCCGCCCTCGGCCTGGTCGACGACCACGAGTCCCTGGTGCCGCTCATCCAGGAGCTGTCCGAGCGCGAGCAGAAGATCCTCGCGCTGCGCTACTACGGCGACATGACCCAGACGCAGATCGCCGAAGAGGTCGGCATCTCGCAGATGCACGTCTCGCGGCTGCTGCACCGCACGCTCGACGAACTCCGCGAGGGCCTCGACCGGCCCGCCGAAGGAACATAGACCGACCCGGTGCTGACAAGGCGGGGGCGGCGGGTCCATCGGACCCGCCGCCCCCATTCACCCGGCGGGGCCT
>NZ_QFRW01000057.1:53737-67553 GCF_003265355.1 Glycomyces dulcitolivorans
ATCAGCCCCACACCCGGCCCGGTGACCAGGTTCGCCGGGGTCGAGTCCGGCGCGTGCGGGTGGGGCCGGGTCGGCGCGAAGTCCTTGGCCGCCAGGACCTTGTAGCCCAGGTCCTGGAGCTCCTCGGCGTCGCACGTGACGGCGAGGCGGGGGAGCAGGCGCGCCTCCTCGTCGGCGATGTGCGCCCGCACGCCCGCGACGAGGCGCTCCAGGAGCGGCTCGAAGTCGAAGTCCGCGGGCGTGAGCGCTTCGAGGGCCTTCATGACCTGCTCGGTCTCGGCGTACGCCGCCAGCTCGCGTTCCACGACGGCCTCGCCGTCGTCGAGGCGCTTGCGGATCACGGGATGCACGAACTGCTCCTGCGCCACGGCGTGGCGGACGAGTCCGGCGATGACGTGGTCGACGAGGGCCTTGCGGCCGACCGGTTCGTCGGCGCTGGCCTCCAGTTCGGCGAAGGCCGCTTCGAAGGCGCGGTGGTCGGCTTCGACCACGCGGATGAGGTCGGTGTCCCGCTGTTCGATGTCCTGGTCTTCGATCTGGGGCATTGCTGCCTCCTTTGGGGTTGGGGCCGTTCAGGGTCATGGGGGCGGGAGGGCCGCCGCGAGTCCCCGCCGGCGGCCGCTCCCCGTGCTCGGGTCAGGAGCGGATGGATTCGACGAGGCCGCCGGTGACCGCCTCGGGCATCCCGTGGGAGATGTCCGCGAGGGCGATCATGCCGACCAGTCGTCCGTTGTCGATGACGGGTACCCGGCTCACCTGGTGTTCTTTCATCTTCGCGATGGTGATGTCGACCTCTTCGTTGGCGTCGGCGAGGACCAGGTGGCCCTGCGGGAGCCGGTCGACGGTGTACATCGCCGGGTCTTCGCCGGCGGCCATGACGTTCAGGACGAGGTCTCTGTCGGTGACCATGCCCTTGAGCTTGTCGTCCTCGGCGCCGCAGATCGGCAGCGCGCCGACGTCCAGCTCGGCCATGAGCCGGGCCGCGTCGGCGGCCGTCTGGGTGCTCTTGACGCAGGTGCAGCCGGTGTGCATGAGGTCTCTTGCGATTGCCATGCCTTCAACTCCTTCGTTGAGTCGTCGTTCTGAGTATCGTTCGCGTACCCGCCGGCCGCCGGGATTGCGGCGTTTTCTCAGGCCAGGAGCCGCTGCGCGGCGTTGACGATCGCGGCGGCGTCGATCCCGGCGGCGGCCAGCTGCTCGGCGGGCCCGGCCGAGCCGGGCATCCCGTGGACGGCGAGCTTCGCGAACCGCACGCCGGGGACCTTCCCGGCGACGGCGTCGAGGACGGCGTCCCCGAGGCCCCCGACGGGCCGGTGGTCCTCGACGGTGAGGAGGCGGCCGGTGTCGGCCGCGGCCTGCCGCATCGCGGCCGCGTCGAGCGGTTTGATCGAGTAGGCGTCGATGACGCGCACCGGGACGCCGTCCTGGATCAGCCGCTCGGCCGCCTGGAGGCTCTCGGAGACGGTGATCCCGGCGGCGACGATCGCAATCCGGTCGTGCCTGGACCCCAGGAGGGTCTTGGAACCGCCGACGGGGAACAGCTCGTCCTCCGGGTAGATCACCGGCGTGTCGGCGCGGGTGGTCCGCAGGTAGCTGATGCCCGGCAGGTCGGCCATGGTCGCGGTCAGGTGCGCGGCCTGGTTGGCGTCGCACGGGTAGAGCACGACGCTGCGCCACAGGGCGCGCATCATCGCGAGGTCTTCGAGGCCCATCTGGCTGGGGCCGTCGCGGCCGATCGACACGCCCGCGTGCGAGCCGACGATCCGCAGGTCGGAGCCGCTGATCGCGGCCATCCGGAGGAAGTCGTGGGCGCGGGTGAGGAACGCCGCGAACGTCGCCGCGTACGGGATCCAGCCCTGGGTCTGGAGGCCGATGGCCGCGCCGATCATCTGCTGCTCGGCGATGTAGCACTCGATGAACCGGTTGGGGAAGGCCTTCGCGAACCCGGCGGTGCGGGTCGAGTCGCCGACTTCGGCGTCGAGGACGACGACGTCGGGGTCGGACTCGCCGACCGCTTCGAGGCCCTTGCCGAACCCGTCGCGGGTGGCGGCCATGATCCCCACCGGGAACGACGGCAGCATGAGCGGCATCGTGGGGCCCTGCTGGCGCGGCTGGTTCGACCGCGGCGGGCTCACGCGCACCGTGGCCGACCGGACGCCGCCGAGTTCGACGACGGCCTTCTCCGGTTCGGGGAGCGGCCTGCCGTGCAGGCCCTCCTTGTCCTCGGCGGCCGCGACGCCCTTGCCCTTGCGGGTGCGCGCGATGATCGCGGTCGGCCGGCCCTGCTCGGCCTCGGCCGCGGCGAGCGCCTGGTCGATCGCGGCGGGGTCGTGCCCGTCGATCTCGATCGTGTGCCACCCGAAGCAGCCGATCCGGGCCGCGTACGCGGCCGTGTCCCATTCGAGCCTGGTCGGCCCGGTCTGGCCGAGCCGGTTCACGTCCACGATCGCGCACAGGTTCCCCAGGCCCATGTCGGACGCGGCCGCGAACGCCTCCCACATGGAGCCCTCCGTGATCTCGCCGTCCCCGCACAGGACCCACACGCGCGCCGGGGAGCCGCTCATCCGCGCGCCCAGCGCCATCCCGACGCCGATCGGCAGGCCCTGCCCGAGCGACCCGGTCGCGACGTCCACCCACGGCAGGCGCGGCGTCGGGTGCCCCTCCAGATCGGAGCCGAGCCGCCGGTACGACAGCAGGTGCTCCTCGTCGATCGCGCCGGCCGCGCGGAACATCGCGTACAGCAGCGGCGACGCGTGGCCCTTGGAGAACACGAGCCGGTCGTTCCCGGACCGGTGCGGGTGCTCGAAGTCGTAGTGCAGGTGCCCCGCCAGCAGGCCCGCCATGAGGTCGGCCGCCGACATGGACGAGGTCGGGTGGCCCGACCCCGCCCGCGCCGAGGCCCGCACCGCGTCCACCCGCAGCTGCTGGCCGAGTTCCACCAGTCCGGAGATCCGTTCGTCGATGACGCCCATTGCATTCCTCTCCGTTCCCTGCTCGGGCGTTTCGGCTACCCGCCGGTGCCGGGCCGAAACCGCGCCGCCGAGGGGCCCCGAGGTTTCCGGGGCGCCGCGGCGGGAACCCGATCCCCATCGGACCGGCCGAGACCGCCTGGAGGTGAGACGGCCATGCCGCAGCAGCAGTGGACCGACAAGGAAGCACGCAAGTACCGGCACATCGGCGACACCGACTGGGCCGCATACGACCACGACGACAGGTCCGTCGGGCGGATCGTCGGGGACCTCACCTCCGAGGTGGCGCACCTGGCGCGCATCGAGGCGCGGCTCGCCGCCCGTGAGGTCGCCGAGAAGGCCCGGACCGGCGCCAAGGGCGGCGGCATGTTCGCCGCGGCCGGCGTGTTCGCGCTGTACGGCGGGGCCGCGTTCGCCGTCGCGGCGGGCATCGCGCTCGCCCTGGTGTGGCCGGCGTGGCTCGCCGCGCTGGTCGTCGGCGCCGCCATGTTCGCGACCGCCGGCGTCGCGGCCCTCGCGGGCCGCTCGATGATCCGGCGCGCGCTGCCGCCGATGCCCGACGAGACCATGGAACGCGCCCGGGAGGATGCCCGGGCACTGCGAGGAGGGATGGACCGATGACCTCGATGAACAACGTGCAACCCGGCATGGTGCCGCCCGGTGCGGGCCTGGTGCCCCCGCCGGCGACCGGCATGCCGTACACCCCCGACGTCGAAGTGGTCCGCCGCGACGAGGCGGCCGAGCTCGAACACCGCCACGAGTGGGCCGAGCGCGACGCGGGCGCCGACGAACCCGAGCACCCCGCCACCACCGACGAGCTCAAGCGCGAGGCCGCGCAGGCCCGCGAGCACATCAACGACGCCGTGCTGGAACTGCGCGATCGCCTCGGGCTCGGCCCGGACGCCGCGCACGCCCACGGGCCGTTCGCGCCGATGCGGCGCCACCCGTTCACGGTCGCCGTCGCCGCGGCCGGGGCCGTGACCACCGCGGTCGTCACGGTCGCGGTCACCCGCCGGAAGACCGAGAAGCCCTCGGCCCGCGACAGCGCCAAGAGCGCCGCCGCGAGCGCCGCGGCCGCGGTCAGGCACGGCGGCGAGGCCGCCCGGACCGTTGCGGGCGACGCCCTCAAGAGCACGCGCCGCAGCCGCAAGACGGCCCGCAAGCGCCTCGACCGCACGATCGGCTCGGCCGCGGGCCGCCTCCACCTCAAGCGCCGCTCCAAGCTCCGCCGCCTCCTGCGCCGATAAGGGGGTGGCCCGGACCCCGGGCCACCCCCTCGGCGGACGCGCACCGTGCCCCTGGCGGCCATGGCCGCCAGGGGCACGGCTGTGCCCAGGGGCGGGACGTCGGTCACACCGGGCGTGTGAACGTGTCCAGGGACCGCTCCGGAACGGCCTGGCATGTCCGCTTTATTCGGCGGAATGCCTGACCGCGACTGGTACCGAACGTGCGAATGCGTTAGGTTGTGGGAGATCCACCTGAGTGCAAGCGTCATCTGGCGCGCGCCGGGGTGGACCCACTGCGCTTCACCGCGGGGAAGTCCCTGCATGTGAACGGTCACTTCTGTTGAACGAGCATCCCCCAAGGAGGCCGCAAATGACTGGCAGCGACAACGGTGCCGTTGCTATCGGGATCGACTTCGGCACGCTCTCGGGCCGCGTCGTCGTCGCGTCGGTAGCCGACGGCCGCGAACTCGCCAGCGCCGAGCACGTCTACGAGCACGGCGCCATCGAGGAGGCCCTCCCCGGCTCCGGCGTCCGCCTGCCGCGCAGCTGGGCGCTCCAGTCCCCCAAGGACTGGGTCGACGTCCTCAAGAACGCCGTGCCCGCCGCGCTCGCGGCCGCCGGCGTGAGCGCCGACCAGGTCGTGGGCGTCGCCACCGACTTCACCGCGTGCACGATCCTGCCGACCACCGCCGACGGCACGCCGCTGTGCGAGCTGGACGAGTTCCGCGACCGCCCGCACGCGTGGCCGAAGCTGTGGAAGCACCACGCCGCCCAGGGACAGGCCGACCGCATCAACGCGGTCGCGGCCGAGCGCGGCGAGGAGTGGCTGCCGCGGTACGGCGGCAAGATCTCCTCGGAGTGGGCCTACGCCAAGGGCCTCCAGCTCCTGGAGGAGGACCCGGAGGTCTACGCGCGCGCGGACCGCTGGATCGAGGCCGCCGACTGGATCATCTGGCAGCTGTGCGGCGAGGAGACCCGCAACGTCTGCACCGCCGGCTACAAGGGCATCGTGCAGGACGGCAAGCGCCCCTCCCGCGAGTACCTGGCCGCGCTCAACCCCGATTTCGCGGACTTCAACGCGAAGATGGAGCACCCGCTGTCCGCCTTGGGCGACAAGGCCGGCGGGGTCACCGAGCAGGCCGCGGCTTGGACGGGCCTGAACGCGGGCACCACCGTCGCGGTCGGCAACGTCGACGCGCACGTCACCGCCGCCTCGGCGAAGGCCGTGGGCGCCGGGAAGCTCGTCGCGATCATGGGCACGAGCACCTGCCACGTCGTCAACGGCGAGAACCTGACCGAGGCCCCGGGCATGTGCGGCGTGGTCCGCGACGGCATCACGCCGGGCCTGTGGGGCTACGAGGCCGGGCAGTCCGGCGTCGGCGACATCTTCGCGTGGTTCACCAAGAACGGCGTCCCCGGCTCCTACACCGACGAGGCCGCCAAGCGCGGCATCTCGATCCACGAGCACCTGACCGAGCTGGCCGCCGCGCAGCCTGTGGGGGCGCACGGCCTGGTCGCGCTCGACTGGCACTCGGGGAACCGCTCGGTCCTGGTCGACCACGACCTGCACGGCGTCGTCCTGGGCCTGGGCCTCCAGACCAAGCCCGAGGAGATCTACCGGGCGCTGGTCGAGGCGACCGCGTTCGGGACCCGCATGATCGTGGAGACGCTGACGAAGTCGGGCGTCCCGATCGAGGAGTTCGTGGCCGCGGGCGGCCTGCTGAAGAACAAGTGGCTCATGCAGACCTACTCGGACGTGCTGCGCATGCCGATCACGGTCCTCACCTCCGGCCAGGGCCCGGCCCTGGGCTCGGCGATCCACGCGGCCGTGGCCGCGGGGGAGTACCCGGACATCTACGCGGCCTCGGAGGCCATGGGCAAGGTCGAGCGCCACGCCTACGTGCCCGACCAGGCCCGCGCCGACGCGTACGACCGGCTGTACGCCGTCTACGAGGAGCTGCACGACCACTTCGGCCGCGGCGGCTCGCGCGCACTCCACACGCTGCACCAGATCGCCACGGAGGCAAGCAAATGAGCTACCAGTCCACTCCCGCGGTCCAGGAGATGAAGGAGCGCGTGTGCGCGCTCCACTCCGAGCTCCTGCGCTGGGGCCTGGTGACCTGGACGAGCGGGAACGTCTCGGGCCGCGTCCCGGGCACCGACCTGATCGTCATCAAGCCGAGCGGGATCTCCTACGACGACCTCACCCCCGAGCTGATGGTCGTGACCGACCTCGAAGGGAAGGTCCTCGAAGGCGACCTCGCGCCGTCCTCGGACGCGGAGAGCCACAACGAGGTCTACCAGCGGATGCCCGAGGTCGGCGGGGTCGTGCACACGCACAGCCCGTACGCGACCGCGTGGGCCGCGCGCGCCGAGCCGATCCCGTGCGTGCTGACGGCGATGGCCGACGAGTTCGGCGGGGAGATCCCGCTGGGCCCGTTCGCGCTCATCGGCTCCGACGCGATCGGCAAGGGGATCGTGGAGACCCTCGCGGGCCACCGCTCCCCGGCGGTGATCATGCAGAACCACGGGGTCTTCACCATCGGCAAGGACCCGAAGTCGGCCGTGAAGGCCGCCGTGATGACCGAGGACGTGGCGCGCACCGTCCACATCTCGCGTCAGCTCGGCGAGCCCGTGCCGATCCCGCAGGCCGACATCGACCGGCTCTACGACCGCTACCAGAACGTCTACGGCCAGCAGCCGGCCCCGAAGGAGCAGTAGGAAGTCATGGGAAACAAGGAACTGTGGTTCGTCACGGGCAGCCAGCACCTGTACGGGCCCGAGGCGATCGAGCAGGTCGCGCAGAACTCGGCCGACATCGTGGCCGGGCTGGACGGGGCCGCGTCGATCCCGGTGAAGGTCGTCGCGAAGCCGGTCCTGACCACGCCTGAGGAGATCCGGCGGGTCCTGCTCGAAGCGAACTCCTCCGACGAGTGCGTCGGCGTGATCGCCTGGATGCACACGTTCTCGCCGTCGAAGATGTGGATCGCCGGGCTCGGCGCCCTCCAGAAGCCGCTGCTGCACCTGCACACGCAGCACAACCGCGACCTGCCGTGGGCCGACATCGACATGGACTTCATGAACCTGAACCAGGCCGCCCACGGCGACCGCGAGTTCGGGTACATGCTCACGCGCCTGCGCCACCGCCGCAAGACGGTCGTGGGCCACTGGGGCGACCCGAAGGTCCAGGAGCGCGTGGGCAACTGGGCCCGTGCCGCCCTGGGCTGGAACGAGGTCCAGAATCTGAAGCTGGTCCGCTTCGGCGACAACATGCGGTACGTCGGCGTCACCGAGGGCGACAAGGTCGAGGCGCAGATCCGCCTCGGCGTCGAGGTGAACACGTACGGCGTGAACGAGTTGGTCGAGCGCGTCGCGTCCATCGAGGACAAGGCCGTCGACGAGCTGACCGCCGTCTACGAGGCCGACTACGACGTGGTCCCCGAGCTGCGCGCCGGCGGCGCCCGCCACGAGTCCCTGCGCGACGCGGCCCGCATCGAGCTGGGCCTGCGCTCGGTCCTGGAGGAGCACGGCGCGAAGGCGTTCACGGACACCTTCGAGGACCTCGGGAAGCTCAAGCAGCTCCCGGGCATCGCGGTGCAGCGCCTCATGTCCGACGGCTACGGCTTCGGCGGCGAGGGCGACTGGAAGACCGCGGTCCTGGTGCGCCTCATGAAGGTCATGGCGACCGGGCTCGACGGCGGCACGTCCTTCATGGAGGACTACACGTACAACCTCGGCGCGGAGACCCCGCAGATCCTCGGCGCGCACATGCTCGAAGTGTGCCCGACGATCGCCTCGGAGAAGCCGAAGGCGGAGATCCACCCGCTCGGCATCGGCGGCAAGGAGGACCCGGTCCGCCTGGTCTTCACCGCCCCGCCCGGCCCGGCCCTCATGGTCGGCCTCCTCGACCTCGGCACCCGCCTGCGCCTGGTGGCCAACGAGGTCGACGCGGTCGAGCCCGACGAGGACCTCCCGAACCTGCCGGTCGCCCGCGCCGTGTGGGTGCCCCGCCCGGACCTCCAGACCTCGGCCGAGGCCTGGCTGACCGCCGGCGGCCCGCACCACACCTCGTTCACGCAGGCGTTCGGCCGCGAGGTCATGGAGGACTTCGCCGAGATCGCCGGCGTCGAGCTGGTGACCATCGACGGCGACACCAACGCCCGCGAGTTCAAGCAGGAGCTCCGCTGGAACCAGGTGTACCACCACCTTGAGGGCGGCATCTGAGCCCTTGAACAGGGATAAGGCGTAAGGAGGGCGGGCCCGCGGGCCTGCCCTCCTTCGTTCCACTTGTTGTACAGGTTATGTACAGGTACAGTACAGACATGACCGCTGATGCAGCGGCGGCGCGGCCGCCCAAGAAGAGCACGCTCGTCGCCGAGTCCCTGCGCCGGGCGATCCTCACCGGCCGCTACCGCGACGGCCAGCTCCTCCCCGGCGAGCAGGAGCTCGCCGCGCGCTACGAGGTCAGCCGCGGCACCATCCGCAAGGTCCTCGCCCAGCTCGGCGAGGAGTCCCTGATCAACACCCGCACCGGCGTCGGCTCCTTCGTCTCCTTCGGCGGCCAGGCCCTGGACCAGCGCCTCGGCTGGGGCCGCGCCCTCGCCGGCGCCGAACTCGCCACCACGGTCCTGCGCGCCGAGATCATCGCCGACCCCGACCTCGCGGTGGGCGTCGGCGCCGCCTCCTCCCGCTTCCTCGCGCTCGACCGCGTCCGCGCCCTCCCCGACGGCACCCCGGTCTCCCTGGAACGCAGCCGCGTCCCCGCCACCGGCGCGCTCGCCGACGTCCCGCACGCGGGCCTCGTCGACGGCTCCCTGACCGCGACCCTCCGCGAGGCCGGGCTCACCCCCGCCTCCGGCGAGCAGTGGGTCTCCGTCGCCGCCCTCGACCTCGACGACGCCGCCCTCCTCGAACGCGCCGCCGGGACCCTCTTCCTCCACTCCACGCGCCTCGTGCGCGACGCCTCCGGCGACTTCGTCGAGAAGGTCGTCTCCTGGCTCGACCCCGACCACTTCCGCGTCCACATCAGCTTCGGGGAGACCACATGACCGCCTTTGACAAAGCCTTTGACGGCAAAGCCTTCGATGACAACGCCATTGAGAACAAAGGCTTTGAGAAGAAAGACTTTGAGGACAAAAGCTCTGAGGACAAAGACTTTGATGGGAAAGTCTTTAGCCGCAAAGCCTTCGACAGGGCCCTTGGCGCCTTCGCCGGGCTCGCCCTCGGCGACGCCCTCGGCATGCCCACCCAGTCCATGTCCCCGCGCGAGATCGCCGAGGACTACGGGGACCTCGACGGCCTCACCGCCGCGGGCCCGCGCCAGCGGATCGCCGCCGGGATGCCCGCCGGGAGCGTCACCGACGACACCGAGCAGGCCGTCCTCCTCGCCGAGCTCCTCATCGCCTGCGACGGCCGCCTGCCCGCCGACGAGTTCGCGCGCCGCCTCCTGTCCTGGGAGCGCGACATGATCGCCAAGGACTCCCTCGACCTCCTCGGGCCCTCCACGAAGGCCGCGCTCCAGCGCCTCCAGGACGGCGAGGACCCCGCGACCACCGGCCAGGGCGGCTCTACGAACGGCGCGGCCATGCGGGTCACGCCCGTCGGCATCGCCGTCCCCTTCGAGCCGCGCGTGCCGTTCCTCGACGCCGTCCAGGACTCCGCCCGCATCACCCACAACTCCAGCCTCGGCCTCGCCGCCGCGGCTGCGGTCGGCGCGGCCGTCTCGGCCGGGATCGAGGGTGCTGACGCCGCCGAGGCGGTCGCGATCGGTGCCGACTACGCCGACCTCGCCGAATGCCGCGCCCACTGGGCCGCCGGGGGCCGCATCGGCCCGCGCGTCCGCTGGGCCGCGAAGCTCCTGCGCGAGGCCGACCCGGCCGACCACCACCGGCTCCTCGTCGACCTCGTCGGCACCTCCGTGGCCGCCCAGGAGTCCGTCGTCGCCGCCCTCGCCCTCGTGGCCGCCTCCACCGACCCGTGGGCGACTCTGCGCACCGCCGCCCGCGCCGGGGGCGACACCGACACCGTCGCCGCCATGGCCGGGGCCGTCCTCGGCGCCGTCCACGGGGTCAGCGTCTGGCCCGCCGACGCGCTCGCCGCCGTCCAGGCCCGCAACGGACTCGACCTCGCCTCCCTGTCCACCGGCCTCCTCGCCCTCCGCGAGCGCCACCGGATCTGAACGCCCCCTTGCCTATTCCATTCAACGAAGACTGGAGACCGACCATGACCGCCACCACCGACGCCGCCCCCGGCGGCACGCTCACCGAAATCGAGCAGCGCGGCATCGAACCCGTGCCCGACGCCGAACGCAACGGCAACGCGTTCCAGCTGTTCTGGGTGTGGTTCGCCGCCAACATCTCCGTCCTGGGCCTGCCGCTCGGTGCGACCCTGGTCGCCCTGGGCCTGAACATCTGGCAGGCCGTCGCCGTGGCCGCGATCGGCGCCTTCGGGTCGTTCGCGCTCGTCGGCATCGTGTCGGTCGCGGGACGCCGCGGGGGCGCCCCGTCGATGACGCTCTCGCGCGCCGTCTTCGGCGTCCGCGGCAACGCCGGCCCCACCTTCGTCTCGCTCCTGTCGCGCCTGGGCTGGGAGACGGTCAACACCACGACCGCCGCGTTCGTGCTCCTGTCGCTGTTCTCCCTCGCCGCAGGGGAGGAGATCGCCGCGAAGGACGCGCCCGCGCTCACCCTCGTCGCGATCGGCGTGTTCGTCGTCTGCACGCTCCTGGTCTCCGGACTCGGTCACACCGCGATCCTCGTCATCCAGCGGTGGGCCACCTGGATCTTCGGCGCGCTCAACCTCGTCGTGGCCGCGTTCCTCATCGCCACCGTCGACTGGGACGCCGTCACCGCGACCCCCGCCGGCTCCTGGTCTGCCGTCCTCCTCGGCGTCGGCACCATCGCCGCGGGCACCGGCATCGGCTGGGCCAACGCGGGCGCCGACATGGCCCGCTACCAGAAGACCTCCGTGAAGGCCGCGCACCTGGTCGCCTCCAGCGCCGCCGGCGCGGGCATCCCGCTGCTGCTGCTCATCGCCCTCGGCTCGCTCCTGACCGCCGGCAGCCCCGACCTCGCCACCGCCCCCGACCCGGTCGCCGCGATCCGCGCGATGCTCCCGGCGGGGATGGCCGTGCCGTACCTGATCGCCGCGTTCGGCGGGCTGCTGCTCTCCAACCACCTGTCGGTGTACTCGGCGGGCCTGACGACGCTCACGCTGGGCGTGCGGATCAAGCGCGTGTACGCCGTGGCGGTGGACGTGGTCGTGACCTTCCTCGGCTCGATCTACTTCATGCTCATCGCCGGGGACTTCTACGGGCCGTTCATCACGTTCATCTCGCTGCTGGCCATCCCGATCACCGCGTGGCTCGGGGTGTTCCTGGTGGACATGCTGAAGCGCCGCCTGTACGACCCGGCCGCGCTCATGGACGTGCGCCGCACCAGCGCCTACTGGTACCGCGGCGGCGTCGAGTGGCGCGCGACCGGGGCGTGGCTGCTGGCGATCGTCCTCGGGTACGTCATGCGCGGCATCGGCCAGGACGGCACCGCCTGGATCGCCACCTTCGCGGCCGCCGCCGTGCTGTACTTCGCTCTGGGCGGCGCCAAGCCGGCCCGGAAGGAGCCCGTGGCATGAGCGGCCGCGTCGTCTACACCGGCAACGTCATCGTCGACATCGGACTCGCGATCGGCGCGATCCCCGAACCCGGCGGCGACGTCATCGCCTCCTCCTCCCAGATCACCGCGGGCGGCGGCTACAACGCGATGACCGCCGCGGCCCGCGACGGCGCGCCGGTCCTGTACGCGGGTCAGTACGGGACGGGGCCGTTCGGGACGGTCGTGCGGGACGCCCTGGCGGGCTTCGACGTCGCGGGCCCGGGGCTGCGCGACCTCGACAGCGGCTACAGCGTCGTCCTCGTCGACGACGGCGCCGAACGGACCTTCGTGACCTATGTCGGCGCCGAAGGCCAACTGCGCCTTGAGGACCTGCGACGGGTGCCGGTGCAGGCCGAAGACGTCGTCGTGGTCTCCGGCTACGGCCTCGCCCACCCGGTGAACGCCGAGGCGCTCACCGCGTGGCTCCCGGGCCTCCCGGAGGAGACGCGGGTCGTCCTCGACCCGTCCCCGCTGGTCGCCGACCTGCCGGCGGGGATCCTCGGCGCGGCGCTGGCGCGCACGGACGTGCTGAGCGCCAACGCCAGAGAGACCCGCCTCATGACCCCGCACCTCCACGACGCCCCGCTGCCCGACCGCGCCGAAGCGCTCCGCCCCCGCCTCCGCGCGGGCGGCACGGTCCTCGCCCGCGACAACAGCGAAGGCGCCTGGATCGCCGACGACACCGGAACCCGCCTCATCCCGGGCTTCCCGGTCGACGCAGTCGACACCACCGGCGCCGGAGACGCCCACACCGGCGTCCTCGCCGCCGCCCTCCTGCGCGGCGACCCGATGGACACGGCAGTCCGCCGCGCCAACGCGGCCGCAGCCCTGGCAGTCACAAAACGAGGCCCGGCCACGGCCCCAGAAGCGATCGAAACGGACCGGCTCCTGTTCGGCTGAGCCGCCTGGGCCTGTGAACGCGAAGCGGCCGGGGAGAACGGCGCGCGCCGTTCCCCCCGGCCGAGGGGTACTGCTACTCGTTGAATGCCTGGTAGGCGCAGGGCACCAGGGCGTTGCACAGCCGCATCCGGTACTGGATCCCGGTGAGCACGTCGTAGCTGAAGCTCTCGTACGTTCCCGCGCCCGAGTCGTTGTTCTTGCAGCGGAGGGTGACCCAGGCACTGGGGGTCAACGCCTGGAGGCAGCCTTCGACGCTGCGGCCGTCGGCGTTCGAGTCGTAGACCCGGAAGGAATCGTTGCTGTCGATGTGCTGCATGGCGCCGACCTCGCGGCCGTCGATGTCGGACAGGATAAGCCAGGTGTCGCCCGCGGAGGCGGCGCTCCCGGTTCCGGCGATGAGTCCTACGCCGATGGCGCAGGTGATCGCGAACCTCGTGACCCACTTTTTGAGCATTGATTCTCCTGGTGTCGCAAGCGATCACGCCGGACTGTCCGACGTGAGCCGTCGACTGTAGAGACGTCGCGAGGCTTCACTCAGGTTGTCCCGCAGTGCCTCCGATCGTGCCCGGGCCGATGGTCTTCTCGCGGCCCCGCAGCGTCGCGCTCGCAGTACCCGTCGCGCACGTAGTAGAGGTACGGCCATCCCTAGCCCCCACCCGCCCAGAGGGGACCGCAAGGGTCGGGGCCAGGATTGCCGAGGGGTGCGACAAAAAACGGGGCCTCAGGCGGTGTGGAGGCGTTTTTTCACCCGATCGGGGTCGAGGATGGCGTCCCAGGCGATTTCGGCGGCGCCGGTCAGGGGGCCGGCGGTGCCGAGGGTGGCGGGGATGATGGGGGGCGGGTCGTCGCGGCGGAAGGCCATGAGGTTCTCGGCGCAGCGGGTCTCGATGAGGTCGCGGCGCAGGCGGATCAGGTCCACGCCGAGGCCGGAGAGGCTGATCGCCTCCGGGTCGAGGGCGTTCGCGAGGGCGCCGAGGCCGCGGCCGAGGGCCGCGGCGTTGGCGTCGACCGCGGCTGACGCCGCGGGGTCGCCGGCTTCGGCGCGGCGGAGGATCTCGCGGGCGAGGTCGCG
>NZ_QFRW01000058.1:0-4333 GCF_003265355.1 Glycomyces dulcitolivorans
CCGACACCGGGCCCGCACCGGGCCCGGCCGCGGCCGGGCGCCGCTGCGCCAGCAGGTCGCGGGTGATCGTCCGGGCCGCCGCGAACACGAACAGCCACAGCAGCACCAGGAAACCGAACCGGGCAACGGTCTGGACTATCTCAGGCATTCGGCGCTCCCACAGCGGATGAACGAACGGTCCCAGACACGGTAGCCCACGTGCGCGCGCCCGAGAAGCCGAGATGGCGAACCCGCCCGGTCATCCCACCGCTACGTGCAAGGGCCCCTAAGGGAAACAGCCTCGGA
The DNA here is from genome assembly GCF_003265355.1 of Glycomyces dulcitolivorans. GTDB lineage: Bacteria > Actinomycetota > Actinomycetes > Mycobacteriales > Micromonosporaceae > Glycomyces > Glycomyces dulcitolivorans. The sequence continues at coordinate 286 of NZ_QFRW01000058.1, forward strand.
CACGACGGCGCCCCGACCCGCGAGGGTCGGGGCGTGCCGAAAACTCCTGCGGACTAGCCGGCCTGGAGGGTCAGGGAGGTCGTCCCGATCTGGATGACGTCGCCGGGCTGCATGGAGACGGTGGCGATCCGCTGGCCGTTGACCAGGGTCCCGTTCGTCGAGCCCAGGTCGGTCACCGAGACCTGCCGGCCGTCGAAGTCGATGCGCACGTGGCGCCGAGAGATCCCCACGTCCGGGAGCCGGATCTGCGCCTGCTCGCCGCGGCCGATCACCGTCGCGCCGTGCGCCACCGAGAACTGCCGGCCGTCGGCGGTCACCAGGACCGGGCCCGTCGGCGCCGCCGGGTGCGCGGGGCCGTAGCCGCCGCCGGACACCGGCTGGTCGACGCCCTCGTTCAGGGCCGCCACCTCGGCCGTCACGCGGAACATGCCCGTGTCCAGGCCCTCCCCGCGCTCGATCTCGACGATCACGTCGCCGTACACCGTCCAGCCGTTCTCACCGATGAACTCGGCCTGCGACTGCGCCAGCTCCTGCGCCAGAGCGGCGGCGTACGGCGCCAGCCGGTCGTGGTCGGGCGGCGAGAGGTCGATGACGTATCGGTTCGGCACCAGCACGCGGCCCCCGGCGAGGACCGCCTTGTGGGTCTCCGCCTCGCGCTGCATGGCGCTGGCGATCTCGACCGGGTGCACAACGCCCTTGAACATCTTGTTGAAGGTGCCCTCGAACAGGCCCTCCAGTTGTTTTTCCAAGCGTTGCAGAACGCTCACCGGTTCTCCCCTCCTCGTCTGGCGTCGCGGGGACGCACTACGCGTCGACTTCCGATGGTATCGGCTGCCTTCACACGACGGCGAGGGGTTGAGACGCAACCGCCTCCCGAGTCGCTTTCATATCGTCTGATCGGGTGAGCCCGATGTCGGCCGATAGTGCTGAATGTCGGACGGGTCAGGCGGGCCCAGGTGGCGGGGCCGCGGCAAGGCGCGTATGGTGACGCGGGTGACAGATCGCGACTTCAGCTCATTCGTCCGGGACGTGCGCAAACGCGCCCACGTCTCGTTCCGCGAGCTCTCCGACTCCGCCGGGGTCTCGAACCCCTACCTCCAGGGCGAGCGCGGCGTGCGCCGCCCCAGCGGCGCGGTCCTCCGCCAGCTCGCGCTGGCCCTGCGGATGACCACCCCGATCATGTACCTCCGCGCCGGCATGGGCAGCGGCGAGGACGGCTCGGCGACGCCCCTGGCGATCGCCACCGACCGCGACCTCACCGCCAAGCAGAAGCAGACCCTCACCGAGATGTACGAGGCCTTCTGCGACCAGAACGAGCGCACCTCCAGCAAGTAGCCGGCTCCGGGCGCCGGTGGGGCGCCCGGAAATCCGAACCGCTCAAGCCCTCTTGTCACACCCTTCAGGCACGGTAGAGCCGGGGGCGACTGCGAACTCGATGAACCTTCACGTTCACCGCCAGTCGCGCAAGGCCTCCAGGATGGCGTCGTTCTCCTCGGGCAGGCCCACGGTCACCCGCACGCCATCGCCCGCGAAGGGCCGCACCAGAATCCCCCGCGCCTCGCAGTGCGCCGCGAACTCGACCGCCCGCTCCCCCAGCGGCAGCCAGAAGAAGTTCGACTGCGTCTCCGGCACGTCGGGCACGATCTCCCTGGCGCCCATGACGACCCGCTTGCGCTCCGACGTCACCAGCGCGACCCGCCGCCGCATCTCGTCCTCGGCCGCGAGCGCCGCGAGCGCCGCCGCCTGCGCGGGTCCGTTGACCGCGAAGGGGATCACGCACCGCCGCACCGCGTCAGCGACATCCGGCCGCGCGACCATGTAGCCGACGCGCAGGCCCGCGAGGCCCCACGCCTTCGAGAAGGTCCGGAACACGACCGCGTTCGGCCGGTCCCCGTACCGCTCGATCCCGTCCGGCAGCTCCGGGTCGTTCACGAACTCCCGGTACGCCTCGTCGATCACGACGAGCACCGACTCCGGCACCGCCGCGAACACCCGGTCGAGCTCCTCGGCCGTCACCGAAGGCCCGGTCGGATTGTTGGGGCTGCACAGAATGATCGCCCGAGTCTTGGGCCCGACCGCCGCGATCATCGCGTCGACGTCGTGCCGGTGGTCCGCAGTGTTCGGAACCTGCACCGACTTCAACCCTGCGACCGTGGCCGCGATCGGGTACGCCTCGAAGGACCGCCACGAGTAGACGACCTCGCTCCCCGGGCTCGCGATCGCCTGGAGCAGGTGGCCGATGAGGGCGACCGAGCCGGTCCCGGTCGCGATCCGCTCGGCGTCGACGCCGAGGCGCGCCGAGAGCTCGTCGCGCAGCAGCGTCACGCCCATGTCGGGGTAGCGGTGCACGTTCCCGGCCGCGTCGGCGATCGCCTCGGCGACCCCCGGCAGCGGCCCGTAGGGCACCTCGTTGCTGGAGAGCTTGAGGGCCTGGGGCAGGGCTTTTCCGGGGACGTATCGGGGGATCGCGGCGAGGTCTTCGCGGATCGGCTCGGTCGTCATGTTGCGGGCTCCTTGTGGGGTCCCGCCTCCACTACGGCCGTTCCCGGCGACTTGTCGTGGAGGCACTGGCGGAAGGGTTGGTCTCGGATGCACCATATCCCGTCCATGATCCAGAGGATCGCGCCGAACGGGAAGCACAGGAGCGGCAGCGCCGCGTACGACCAGCGCAGGAGCAGCCGGCCCCACCCGAGCCCGGCGGGCGCGAGGGAGACGACCTTGATGCCCATGAGGCGCTTGCCGAGGGTCTGCCCGGAGTTGAGGGTCGCGGGGACCTCGTAGGCGAACCACAGGCCGAGCGAGATGAGCAGGACGACCCACCACTGGTCGGAGGCGCGCGCGGGCAGCTGGATGTCATTGGGGTCGTCGGCGGCGGCCATCTCCAGCACGTACGGCCAGACCGTCTGCATGAACTGGTAGACGAAGTAGCCGTTGACGACCACGTTGAGGAGGATGAGGGCGACGGTGTCGACGATGCGCGCGACGAACCGCTGCCCGGGGTGGGCGAGGACGCGGCCTTCGAGGATGCGGTCGACGTCGCGGTTCGAGATCCAGCCGACGGTGACGCCGAGGGACCGGATCGGGATGGTCCCGGGCGGCTGGACCGCGCCGGGCGTCCGCTGGATCACCTTCGGCGGCGGGCCGGCGCCGAAGCGCGGGTCAGGCGGGAGCTCCTGGACGTTGGCGTCCACTGTAGAAGGGGGAAGGGGTTCCGGTTCGGGGTCGACCGGCTCGGGTTCGGCGGGCGGCTCGGCTCCCGCGGGGATCGGCTTCCCGACCCAGGCGGAGCCGTCCCAGTAGCGCTGGGTGGACGGGTCGGCGGGGTCGGCGTACCAGCCGGGTTCGATCGTGGTCATCGTGGCCCATTCTTGCAGCCGCGGCTGAAGGTTCCCAGTCAGTTCGGACACAGGACGCTGGGAACGGAAGTTTTCAGGGTGCGGAACCGCTTGGCGGGCATACGACACGGCCCAGTCGGTCAATTACCTCGACTGGGCCGCTCGAACTAACTGCACTTCCGACCGAGTTACCAAGCGTGAAGTCTTTTATAGCGGCGTCCTGCTCCTAGGTGCTGGACCCGCTGTGCCTCCCGACGGCTCAGGTCGCACGTGGGTGCTCGGCGGCGGTGCACGAATCCTTCCGATCTGCGAGGAACCTGTCCCCGGGAAGTCCTTCCGGATCCGTAACTCATTTCTACTCGTCTACTGACGGGTAGTAAACCCCTAACACCAAAAAATCCGAACGGAGTTCTCGAATCGACCGGGGCCACGGCCGGTTCCCCTGATTCGGCACACATCCCGTGAGGTTTGGGTTACCTTGCGGGGCATCGGCGCCGCGAGCGCATCCGAGCCGAGGAGGGCACCATGACGACCTACCCGCCGGCCCCCGAGCCGCCCGAACCCGAGCGGCCGAAGGACGACGAGAACGCCTGGAGCCCGAACGCCGACAGCTCCCCCGAGGGCCGGCCCGAGGGCTCGCCGGTCCCCGAACCGCCCGCGCCGCCGCCGGTGCCGGAGTTCGGCTCGCCGACTCCCGCGCCGCCTCCGCCGGA
>NZ_QFRW01000058.1:4364-9870 GCF_003265355.1 Glycomyces dulcitolivorans
GAACTTCGGGGTGCCGAGCCCCGACGTCCCGGGAGGCGTCCCGCCCGGGCCGCCCCCTTCTGGCGCCGGGTACAGCCCGTACGCGGGCGGCGGCTCGATCCCGCCGCCGCCACCGCCCCCGCCGCAGTACAACGGCGACGGGCCGCTCTACGGGCAGCAGCCGCGCAACGGCCTCGGGAAGGCGGCGCTGGTCTGCGGGATCATCGCGGTCGCCCTGTCGTTCGTGCCGGGCCTGAACGCCTTCAGCTGGCCGCTCGGCGTCCTCGCGATCGTGTTCGGCGCGATCGGCTGGTCGCGGGCGAACAAGGGCCAGGCGACGAACAAGTCGATCGCGATCACCGGGCTCGTGCTCGGCATCGTCTCGTTCTTCACGTTCTGCCTGATCTACGTGATCATCGGAGCGGGCAGCGCGACCATGTACAACACGGCGCCGATGTAAAGCGTGAAAAAGACGGGGCCGGGGCGCAATGCCCCGGCCCCGTTCGCGTTCGTTCTCAGACCTGGAGCCAGACACCCCGGCGCATGACCGAGACCAGGTTGAAGTCGTCGTCCAGGACCACGACATCGGCGTACTTCCCGGCCTCGATGGCGCCGACTTCGCGCAGGCCCAGCAGTTCCGCGGGAGTCGCGGAGGCCATCTGCGAGGCGGCCTCGACGGACTGCCCGGCCAGGCGCACGGCGTTGCGGAAGGCGTCGAGCAAGGTAATGGTCGACCCGGCGATGACGTCGGTCCCGGCGACCATGGCGACCCCGTTCTTGACCTCGACTTCGTGGCGGCCGAGCACGTAGTGGCCGTCCGAGAGCCCGGCGGCGTCCATCGCGTCCGAGATGAGGAGCGTCCAGGCCGGGAGCGAGAGGTCGAAGGCGAAGCGCATGGTCCCGGGGTGCAGGTGGACCGGGTCGGCGATGACCTCGGAGAAGATCCGCTCGTCGTTCATGAGCGCGGGGATCGGGCCGGGGTCGCGGTGGTTGAAGGCGCGCATGGCGTTGAACAGGTGCGTGGCGGCCTGCGCGCCCGCGTCGATCCCGGCGAGGGTCTCCTCGTACGAGGCGTCGGTGTGGCCGATCGCGGGCACGACGCCCTGCCCGTCGAGGAACTCGATGGCCTCCAGGGCGCCCGTGAGCTCGGGGGCGATGGTGACCATCTTGACGGCGGTGGTGCCGTCGGCGAGCCGCGCGGCCTCGATGAGCTCGGTCAACTCGCCGAGGTCAGGGTCCCGGAGAACCTCCAGGGCGTGCGCGCCGCATTTGGACGCCGAGATGTACGGGCCTTCGTAGTGGACGCCGGCCAGGACGCCCTCCGCGGCGAGCGGCGTCAGCGCTTTGGTCGCGTCGAGGAGGAACTCGTGCGAAGAAGAAACGAGAGAAGCCACAACGGTAGTGGTCCCGCGGGAAGCATGAAAGGAGGCAGCAGCCCGAGCAGATTCAGGATCTCCGTTCGCCAAGGAGAACCCACCGCCCCCATGGCAATGCGCATCGACAAAGCCCGGGAGGACCCAACCCGTAGGCTCGCCGTCCCGCTCCAGAACACCCTCGAACCGGTCCCCGTCAACGATCAGAGTCCCGTTGACGATGCCGTCGGGGGTGACGATCCGGCCCACGGCCGGCAGCATGACGCCGTCCACCGGCGCTCCTTCCAATCGATCCGGCGTGTGTCGGCCCACCCCGGTGCGGCACAATGTCCATGAGCGCACGAGCATCGCATGAGCACGGCCCGAGCGCCCCAGAGCTTACTTCGAACACTATCGTGCAGACAGCGGCGGCCCGCCGCTGTCCCGACCCGAGGAGCGACGTGGACCGCTACGCCCGGTGGAACACCCTGCTGGAGATCCTCGCAGAGACCGGACGCATCACGGTGGAGGATGCGGCCGAGCGGCTCGGCGTCTCGCAGGCGACGATCCGGCGCGACTTCGACCAGCTCTCCCAGCAGCAGATGATCACCCGCACCCGCGGCGGCGCCGTCGCCGGCGGCATCTCCTACGACCTCCCCCTCCGCTACAAGACCGCCCGCCACGTCGAGGAGAAGCACCGCATCGGCACCGCCGCCGCCGGCCTCGTCAGCCCCGGCCAGGTCATCGCCCTCAACGGCGGCACGACGATCACCGAGGTTGCGAGGGCCCTCGCGACAAGAACCGACCTCGTGGCAACCCCAGGCTCCACAGGCCTGACGATCGTGACCAACGCGCTGAACATCGCCAACGAGTTGATCGTGCGCCCGCACCTGAAAGTCGTCGTAGTGGGCGGCGTCGTCCGCCCCCAGTCCTACGAACTGATCGGCCCCCTCGCGGCCCCGATCCTGCGCGAGATCACCCTCGACATCGCCTTCCTCGGCGTCGACGCCATCGACCACAAACTCGGCGCCACCAGCCACCACGAAGGCGAAGCCGCCATAAACGCCCTCATGGCCGCCCGCGCCCGCAAAGTCGTGGTGATAGCCGACGGCTCCAAAATCGGAGGCCACGCCTTCGCCCGAATCTGCCCCACCGACCGGGTCCACACCCTCGTCACCGACGGCAACGCACCCGCGGAACAATTGCGCGGCTTCGAAGAAGCGGGCATCCGAGTCATCGTCGTCTGATCGCCGTAACTCCTTTCGGTTCGTGGCGTCCTGCGGTCAGGGCATCAGCGACGGAGAGGCAGGCGGGCGAGCGGGCCCGGTGGCGGCCTCGCGGTCGGCGTCTGGACGGCGAATGTGAGGCACGCCCGAGCGCGGGGGCCGACCCCGATTTTCCTTGCGGCACAACAGATCTGGTGGAGCGAGCGAGTGCAATTCACTCGATTGGGTGATGACACTGAAGCACACCAGTGGGACAATTGAGGTACGCACAGGGATACGGGATTCGCACAGGTGGCGCGAGGTGCAAGCAGACTAAGACAAGCCTCTGGCCGACGCGCAGACCATGCAGATGTCGAGACCGTCCAGGCGGGCTCAGTCCCCAGTGCTATCGGGATTCGCACCGCCGCGCCGAGAACAGCGGCCGGATGCGGGAGACGTCCGGATGGGATCACCTCAGCCGGGTTGCAAGTGCTCAGAACGAGGCACACGCCGAAGAGTCGACAGGGCTACACCCGAACAGGGTGGCGCGGTTATTCCAGCGGGCGGCACGCCGAAGCGGCGATGCCGGGGACACGAGCGAGGAACCTCCTCCAGTGATCCTCCGACCGGCCCCCGGACATGTTCTGGCCGAGCTTGACCGAACGCCGTCGATGCAGCGGACTAGCGAACAGTGCCCCTGACCGGGCACACCGATCCACCACCCACCTCAGCACAGCCGAAGCGAAGCGTGCACCGAATCAGGGCACCCCCGCTCACCGGCCGAATCGCACGGAGGCGGTACACCGACCACAGCAGCACCGCCGCGGGCCGGAAGCGGACCGCGATGGAACACACGCGAAGACCACCGGGAAGGAGACAGCGCGATGAGCAGGCGAGCCCCGCGGGAAGTGAGCATGTGCGCATCGGATTCAACAGCGGCACAATGCATCGCGACAGCGGCCTCCACCGCGAAGGCAGCCCCCGCCGCGACCTCCGCGACCTCCGCGACCTCCGCGACCTCCGCGACCTCCGCGACCATGGAACCGACGCCGGTCCCGGCCGCCAACCGCGGCCCCGCTCCGCCTCACTCCGTCGCTGACCGCTCTAAGCTCGACCGGCCACCGGCCCGAGCCCGGCCGAACGACTTCAGGACCGGGCTTGCCCGGTGTCATTCCCGACCGTTGGCAGCCTCACCGAGTACCGCGGCGATCCCCAGCAAGGCGGCGAGGCGGGCATGCTCACGGAATCGGTCGGCGAAGAAGACCTTCAGCGCCTCCCGGCATGCATCGGACCAGCCCTTGCAGTGCGTCTGACTCAAAGTCAACTGCGGATCAGAACCCTCGATCTGGTCGATGACCCCGATATCCACAGGCGGCTGTGGATACAGCTGCCGGAGCATCACCGATCCCGACTCGCCCTGCGGGATAAATCCCGAGATGACACGACCTCCGAACTCGGCGGTGCCGATCTTGGTGGCGCTCATGCGCTTGCTCCGATCAGGCGACCGGACAGCGGAAGCGGTGTCGGGTAGGGCCGGGGCCTGCGGCGGTGGGCGCCGGTCGGGCGGATCCGGCGACGGAGTTGGAGGTCCTCGGCGGTGATATCGCCCGCGAGGAGCGCGGCTTCCTGCTGAGCCGGCGATGCGGAGTAGAGGAAGTGTCGCGCAGCCGATTCGCGGGCGTGGCAGCCGTGCCTGCCCCAGCGCTCGCCGCACCAGTCGCAGCGAAGGCGGCCGAAGCCGAGCCAGGTTCTATATGGCTGGTGCAGTTGCAGGTCGGTCTTTGCCCAAGCGGGTACAGCATCGATCGCTAGGCTCACAAATGCCATGAGAATGGTCTTTCTCGTGGAGTGCGCGGCCCGCCGGTCTGGGTTCCAAGCTTTTCCGGCGGGCCGCTTTCTGTGTGCGGCCGTATTGAGTTCGAGTTCCGCCTGCTCTGGGGCCCGGGCCCCAGAGCAGGCGAGGGTCGCCCCGTGGCACCCAGCCTGCTTCCCCACCCGGAACAGGCTGGATGCGAGTCAGCGCCACGAGTCGGCGACCCAGAGTGAAGCTGGAAGCAAGTTAATCACAACCGATGCCATCGGTCAAGATCCGATGGCATCGAAATGAGATCCTCTCGCCTGGCCCCCATCGGCATCGCACTCAGTAGGCTGAGGCGGCATCAGGCGAGGAGGGGCGATCGAAGTGGAGCGCAAGCAGACCTCGGCAGCAGCCATCGCCGCCGAAACACTGCGCCAGCGGATCCTGGACGGGACCTACGCCCCTGGCGAGCGCATCCCGAGTGCCACCCTGATCAGTGAAGAGTTCGGGGTCGATCGAGGCACCGCCTCGCGGATCCTCGCCCAGCTGCGTCAGACCGGATTCATCATCACCAAGCCGAGCTCGGGCAGTTTCGTCCGGAGCTTCGAACCGATACTGCGTTCCTTTCCGTCGCGCATGTCAGCTTGGCGCGATGGGGAGGCGATCCAGGATGCCGACACCGGGAAGCGGGCTCGGACAGTCGAAGTGACTGTGGGCGAGGTCGAGGCGCCTGAAGTGGTGGCGGCCGAGTTCTCGATCGCCGCGGGCGATCCGGTGCTTCGCCGTTCGCGGCGGTTCGCAGTCGATGAGCGGCTGGTCCAGCTCGCCGACTCGTACTACCTGGTGGAGATGGTTCGCTCGACTCCGGTCGTCTACACCGACACCGGGCCGGGCGGCGTCTATGCGCGGCTCGCGGAGATCGGGCATGCGCCGGTCCGTTTCACCGAGCGGCTGCGGGCTCGGATGCCGTTGCCGACCGAGGTCGAGGCGCTCGAACTTCCCGGTGGCACACCGGTCGTCGCAATCACCCGGGCGGCGTTCGACAGTGGGGAGCGCTGCGTCGAGGTGACCGAGATGGTCCTGGATGCGGGCGCCTACGAACTCGAATACCACGCCACGATCTGAATCCCACCGCAAACGAATGGCCGGGGGCCGGGCGCGAAGCGCCCGGC